>CAZIVK010000070.1:0-7259 GCA_964542515.1 uncultured Oscillospiraceae bacterium
GTAGCTCTTCTGGTACTGGGAAGTGATAACTTTATTCTCCAGTCCCTTGTAGCAACAGTAATTGTACTTATACTGGCGGAACCATATATTATAAAAAAAGAGAAGGTGGCAGATCTATGACAGATGTAATACGTACATTATTAGTGGTGGGGGTTGCGTCTCTCTGCACTGCTGCAGTCAGGTTTGCACCGTTTCTTATTTTTAGAGGAAATAAGGAGATACCTCAGAAGGTACAATACCTGGGGAACATACTCCCTCCCGCAATTATTGCCACACTTGTTGTATACTGTTTAAAGGACATAAACTTTGTAAAGTATCCTAACGGATCACCCGAGCTTATATCTGTAGCTGTAGTAGCGTTCCTCCACCTATGGAAGAGCAATGTTCTGCTCAGCATTGGCGGAGGAACTCTATTCTATATGTTACTATTAAATACAGTCTTTGCGTGAAATGAAAGGAAGTACACTATGAAATTTTTCCATGAGAGTAACCGTATCTATATGCAGGACGCTGACGGTAAAATGATAGCTGAAATAACCTTCCCACAGGTCTCAGACACAGTAGTGGATTTAGATCATACCTTTGTGGACAGCTCACTCCGCGGACAAGGTATTGCAGACGCACTGGTCCGTGAGGCAATCTCAGACATCAAAGCCAAAGGCATGAAGTCTAAAGCCACCTGCCCATACGTGGTGAGCTGGTTTGAAAAGAACCCTGAGTTTACAGATATTCTTGATAGTTAATCTATAGCACCATAGAGCGTTGCGCGCAGGCGGGGCAGGATATCTGTCTCATTACTTGGGAAACGCTGTTGGACATAGACCATAGTAAGTTTTTCACTGGGATCCATGATTACATGGGTCCCTGCTGCTCCAGACCAACCAAAGGAGCCAATAGAGTCAAGATTCCCGTTATCTGTATTGTTAATTAACGTCCTCACACCTATGCCATAACCAAACCCGTTTACAGTTCCGCCGTTATCCTTTAGGCGCTGCTCATCCAAGCAGTTTGTGCGCATGAGGTCTACTGTTTTTCTGCCTAGAATACGCACACCATTTGTGGAAGTGCCGTGGTTTGTTAGTGCATCTGCAAAGGTTGCGTAGTCCATGATTGTACCACTTAGACCGGCACCGCCACTCTCATAGGCCGGGCTTGAGCCAAGTGTCATAGGTCTGTCTATAAGGTTTTTAGTTTCAGGGTCAAAAACATAGAGCTTTGCTACTCTGTCTTCCTTTCCGGGTTGAGGATGGAAGGATGTATCGCTTATTCCCAGGGGCTCAAATATGTTTTCCTTGAGGTAGGTCTCAAAGTTTTTGCCAGGGACTACCTCTATTAGTGCGCCCAGAACATCGTGACAGTAGCTGTAGTTCCAATGAGTTGCCGGTTCAAAAAGCAGAGGTGCTTTGGCAAGCATTTTAGCAAAATCTAGTGTGGAATAATTGGGGTTCTCTTTTTCAAGTTCATCCCTCAACCTATTTGTCTCCCTGTCTGCAAGTGAAGTGCCCCAGCCGTATGTGAGTCCTGCACTCATGGTACAGAGGTCAATAATACGAATAGGTACCGTGCAGGGCACTATCTCAACACTACCATTCCCTATGGGCTTGCACCATGTCATATCTTTGAACTCAGGTATGTAATTTGAAACCGGATCACTCAGTGTGAGCAGTCCTCTCTCGTACAACTGCAATATTGCGGTATTTGTAAACACTTTGGTCATAGAAAAGAGCTTGTGTATTGTGTCACGCTCAACGGGTCTCTTTCCCTCAATATCAGCAAATCCGTGGTAGTGCTCAAAAACTATTTTACCATTTTGGATTACAATACATCCTGTTCCGGGCATGTATTCCTTATCCACCAGTCTATCCAATAGTGCTTGCAATTCTTTAAAGTTCGCCATTAATTACCATCCTCTCATTTTTACAAAATATATTTACTTCAACTTTACTGGCAGGGTGTATAAACCTTAGGCGTTCTGCGTGAAGTAATTGACCGTGTACTTTCATGTGGTCCGACAAGATCTTGGATTCATCTGTATGGTACAAAGTGTCTCCTACAATTGGGCAACCAAGGGCCAAACAATGAACCCTTAGTTGGTGCGTTCTCCCCGTTTCAGGCTTCAGCCGCAGGACAGACATATTGTTTTGCAGGACATCCAGGAGTTCGTAATGGGTTACAGCTCTTGCACCATCCTGCATTATACCACGCATGATCTTTCCGCTCTGTAAACGGTCAATTGGCAGGTCAATGGTCCCGCTTTTACTTGGTGGTTTTCCATAGGTTACCGCAATGTATTCTTTATGTGCATTCTGTAGAGATGTAGTAAAAAACGCCTTGGCATAGGCATTCTTAGCAAAAAGTACAACACCTGATGTGTAGCGGTCCAACCTGTTCAGTGCATGGCAGGAGTGTATTCTCTGCCTAGACAGGTACCCCAGCACAAAGCCCATCAGGCTTCCTTCAAACTGACTGCGGGATGGATGTGTGAGCATCCCTTCAGGTTTGTTCACCGCCAAGATATAAACATCCTCATATAATATATCAAGAGGTGCGTGCTCCGACCGTATGTCTTGGACCGGTTCAGCTGCTGCTATATCAAGGGTTACAATATCCCCTACACGGCATATATGATTTGTATATACCGGCTTACCATTTACATAAATACCTCTGTGGTTCTTTAGGCGTGTTATCAACGTGGCGGAAAGCTTAAAACCATGTTTTAGAACTGTTTTAATATTCCTGCCATCCTCATCCAAGCCTATGTGGCGCTTGAGTTGCATCGATCTTCTCCCTTTATCGCACTATATTATGCTAGAACTCCTTTAGAATCCTGGTGTAGAACTCAACCATCTTTGTCAAGTTTGCAAGAGATATTCTCTCATTGTGGCCGTGGATTGTGGCGTTTTCTTTCGGTGTGAGCTCCATGGCGGAGAAGCGGTAAACCTTGTCCGTGATGCGGCAGTAGTGCCTGGAGTCTGTGCAGGCAATCATTAAATACGGGGAAACAATGGTGCCGGGCCAGGTCTGTACAACTGTATTTTTGAGTTTCTTCCATGCGGGGCCCTCTGTATCAGATGCAATTGAGGCATTTATTCCATGTATCTTGCTAATTTTTATGTCGTCATTTTTTATGATCTCGTTGAGACGGTTAATAACGGAATCCGGGGTGTCTCCCTCAACAATCCTGAGGTTGGCACCTACTTTTGCTTTGGGGGGTATTACATTGTATGCTTTGCTACCCTCCATAACGGTGAACGCACAGGTTGTCCTCAGCATAGCGTTTAGTTGCCCTCCCATCACCTTGGATGCAATGCTTAATACGGGGAGAAAACACCAGAGATTTGCCAGCACCAATTTGATCTTGAAGGTTGAGTGCCGTCCGAGGGTATCAAGCATCTTGGCTATGGGGGGTGTGAGACGGAGTTTAAAGGAACTTCTCTCGATTTTTGTAACAGCCTCCGCAAGGACACCTACAGGGGTGTGACGTGGAGGCATAGACGCATGGCCACCTCTGCTTTCCACGGATAGGTCAATATCCATCATACCTTTTTCACCTATGCCTATAAGGGCACAGGGCTGCTTTACACCGGGGAATGAATTTGTAACAACAGCACCACCTTCATCCAGGACAAAAGCTGGTTTAATCCCGCGGCGCTCCAACTCATCAACAATGGCAGGTGCACTAGGACCAATAACCTCTTCATCACCTGCAAATGCAAAATACATATCAGCCTGTGGTACAAAACCCCCTGAAATAAGCTGCTCAGCGCTCTCCATAACGGCGCAGAGGGTGCTTTTAATATCAAGTGTTCCACGCCCCCAGAGATAACCATCCTCTATTATTCCCGAAAACGGAGGCTTTTCCCACGCGGTCTCATCCACCTGCACAACATCGTAGTGTGACATGAAAACAGAGGGGGCACCAGAACCACTGCCCTTTAGTTTTAGCAGAATTCCTGTACTACCTATGTACTCAAGTGTGCACGCTTCATGAACATTGGGATATAAATGTGGGAGAAGTTCTCTAAACTTTTGAAACTCTGCTGGATCCTCCAGACTCTTGTCCCTGTAAGATACTGTTTTACACCTAAGCATCTCTGCCAGGCTTGCTGCGGCTCGTGCCCCGTCAACCACTATACTCTCAGCGGCTTCTACATCCTCATGATATGGTTTAAACAACAGAGCACGTATTGTTTTACTAACAGGAAAAGAATAAGTGCCACAAGGAAAATCACCCACATTTATATAACCCCCTACAATACTACTTACTATACTACTTGTACTGCTATAGTGACACTTTCCATACCATCTGCCGAAACGGCGAGGTTTGCTGTTCCCTTTTCCTCCCCGGCACGGATTACAGCCATCAGACGTCCATAGTATGTATCATGGGTGTTGTGATAGTAGTACTCCTCCACCTTTGGATTTGCGGAACCGCTGCCCTGTATGACGGCAGGGCCATCAATTGAAACAGTGACTGCTTTAGTTACAGCGGTGTTGAGCACTCCTTTGTGGTCCACAAGCTCTATGTTAACAAAGCACAAATCATTTGATCCTGCTCTTACACTACTTGTTTCCGGTGTGACCTTAAGGACCGGATCCCCAGCAGTCTGCAGCTGGTAACGTCCAACCTCATTACCGCCGATGTATGCCACAGCTTCAACGATGCCCTCCTCATATACAGTGTCCCATTTGACGTAAAAATTTTTGAACTCACCACCCACGGGTTTCTTGCCCTGTGACTCACCACATACAAAAAGCTCAACCTCTTCTGCGTCTGAATACACCTCAACAACAATACCTTTTCCCTCAAATCCTGGCCATGTCCAACTGGAGTGGGAATCTGTCCAGCTCCACATTCCTGGCTGTACAACCTGACCATAGCGCGCAGGATACTGTACTGCTATATACGGAACATGATTTCTTCCGCCCCATATGATCTCTCTCCAATATGAGACGGGACGGCGGTGACCTAGGATATCAAAATCAGCGCAGTAAGCTATCAGCCACGGATATGTCCCCATGTGGGATGCAGCGTCATCATCCTTATATCTGGACTTACCAATTCCGACCTCACCCAGGTAATCCCAAGATGTCCAGGAGAAGTCGCCAATTACATATCCGTGCTTTGTAACAAGCTCCCAGTTATAGTCCAGGGAAGCCGGGAATGTTTCAGATCCTACAACTATCCAGTTAGGATGTGCTTGGTGGTCCTTTTCGTAACGGTCTGCTGCATAGTTATATCCAACTATATCAAGGAAACCGCATGACTCCTCTATGGCCTTGTCCACTATAGGGTGCATTGCCAGTTGTCCCATTACATCGCCCAGGTTGGTCATCGTCTGGTTGATCTCTCCGTCTGCTGCGCCAGCATCGGGGCTCATCCCCATGGACTGTATTATCTCATTCATGCGCCCCATAACCGACAGAAGAGTGTTAATACCATTTGTGACATAACGCGTCTCATCTATTGAGCGGATTTTTTCTGCTATCTCCCTACCATAGGATGCGCTGAGGTCTGAGCCGACTTCCGGGATCTCATTTCCTATAGAGTACATAACAACGCAGGGGTGGTTGAAGTCCTTTCTGACCATGGCCTCAACATCCCTCTCCCACCACTCGGTAAAGTACATACCGTAGTCATAGTCGCTCTTTGTCTGGGTCCACATGTCGGTGTACTCATCCATTACAAGCATTCCGATTTTGTCGCAAGCCTCTAGCATCGCCTTACTCATGGGGTGGTGAGCAGAGCGCAATGCGTTATATCCGGCCTCTTTCATCATTTTTGCACGGCGGAGCTCAGCGTCCTCAAATGTTGCTGCACCTACCAGTCCATTATCGTGATGGATGCAACCGCCCTTCATCTTTATGGTTCTCCCATTCAGGCGCAAACCATGTGTGGTGTCGAGCTGAAGCTTTCTGATTCCAAATGTATTTATGTCCTCATCCACCACTGTATCACTGCACACAATTTTTGTTGCGCATGTGTAGAGGTTGGGGGTATCTAAATCCCATAGTTTTGGTGCGGCTACGTATATCCTTTGGCGGACCGATATGTCTTCACCGCTCTTTATATTAAACTTTGTAGACTCACTGCCCACCGTGTTCCCTGCTGTGTCTTTAAGTTCAGTGACTACATATCCACCAACATGTCCCATGCCAGCAAATTCTACGTCCGTCACAACTTCCACAGCGCACTGTTCAGGTTCTATCTCAGGAGTGGATATGCGGACTCCATCAACCTTTATATGCAGAGCTTCCCCGGTCAAAATTTTTACATTGCGGTAAATACCGGCACCTGAATACCATCTTGAATTTGGTTGCATACCATTTTTAGCTGTGACCTTGATCTCATTATCCTGTCCGTATTTCAGGAAGTCACTTATTTTAACGCTAAAGTTTGAGTAGCCGTAGGGGCACTTCCCTGCAAGGTCTCCGTTAACCCAAACAAAGGAGTTCATGTATACCCCTTCAAACTCCAGATATACAACCTTTCCCGCGTCCTCTTCAGGCACAAAAATAGTTTTGCTGTACTCATAGTTTTCAGCGTTAAAAAAAGCACTGCCTCCACCTGTTGGGTTATTCGGATTACGCTCTGACAGGATCATTGCGTCGTGGGGAAGATTGACCTCCTGAGGAGGCGCAGCCTGACCACGTGATACAAGCGCTGCCAAAGCACTAAAACTCTTACCAAATTTCCAACCTTTATTAAAGCATTGTCTAATCATGGTGAAACGTCGAGTAGACAAACTCGACTTTCCTTTCAAAATATTTAGTATCGTGAAGGGATAGTCTGTTGCCCCTCACAGAACCGTACGTGCAGTTTTCCCGCATACGGCTCTTCTGACACACATGTTAATTTACTTTCGCTTGCCATGACCAAATGTTAACGGATATTTTCGGTGACTTGATGTAATGACTCCACATTCTTTGGAAGTCGCTCCATTTAATAGGATTCTTTTGTCCTCTGCCGCGCAGAACTCGAATAAAAGTTTCCTTGACATACATAAAGAAGTTCGTCAACATCTTTGAGTTCCCGTTTATGCCATAGTAGTTGACATGTCCCTGTAGCTTTCGGTTCAGGCTTTCAAAGGTTCTGCTTACCGGCGCATGCATATGCTCCTTGAGCCACACCTTCACTGCCTGTCTTTTAGCTTTGAGTTTCTTCTTGCTTGTCTGAATGTGTACTCTGTATTTACCATTTCTGGTTGCTCCATTACAGAATGTGAACCCAAGAAAGTCAAATGTTTCCGTTCTTCCGC
>CAZIVK010000071.1:0-7228 GCA_964542515.1 uncultured Oscillospiraceae bacterium
GACTCCCTTTACCCAGACCAGATGGTCTACCTCAGCGGCGCACTGGAACTTCTCAATGAATTACCAGAAAGCTTTACCCCAACCGCTGAATGCACCATAATCCTAAACACAGGCAATGTCATCTACAACTGCTCCGAAGCCAAAGCCCCAACCATAGAAGAAACCCTAGCTGCAATAATATTCATCTACAAACACGTACGAGACTCCGGCAACACCATAATCACCATGAGCGGCGCCGGCAAAGACTTCATCTCCGGCTGGGAGAGTGAAAAATACCGCAAAGGCCTCGTAAAATAAGATCAACCCAAAATAACCGAGTACGGCATAAGAAGCTTAAAACTTCCTATGCCGTACTCTATTTTGAACAACTTAGATTTTTAACACAACATTAATTACAATTATCTGTTGATAAATAGTTTTATTTGTTATATATTTGAAGTAGGCCAAATCTGTTTCAAGGTATGATTTATTGAAAGGGGCACAAACGATGGCTTATCTTGATATACCTGAGGGACTATCTCCAGTTGAATTTCATCTAAGAAATATGTATTGGCATTACAAAAAAGTGGGACTAGATTTGTCAGAGCCCATGCACTCTAGTATTATCAATAAATTACGTGATCAATATGAACGTGAAAATAGCATTGATCCTCTATTCTTTTTAAATAAAGGTAACAAGAACCCTGGAATTTTAATTACATCCGAGGTATTTTCATTTTCCGACGATAGAGATGTATCAATTAATAAGCATTTGAGGTATTGTCCGGTTCCTGTCCACGCACACGAATATTACGAAATTATGTGCATTATCAAGGGGAGTTGCTCCGTTTATATAGGCAGCAACCTAGTTCAAATGCAAGCAGGAGATACTATAATTGTGCCACCCTTCTTGGTTCATACCATATCGGTGTTTAACAACGACTGTATCATGTACAGCGCAGAGATTAGGTTTTCAACTCTTCAAAGCAAATTTTCAAGCCTATTATCTACTAAACAGTTAATATCCGATCTATTCTTCCACTCATTTAATGATCATTCTGATCCATGTTATTTGCTAATACGTACCGGAGACTACTTCCTCGGTGATAATAAGTTCGGTGATATCGTTGCTGAGTTTAACAACAGTCAAAAATACAGCTGTGAAATAATAAATATTCTCACATCAGCTTTCCTATATGATCTGCTCCGCAACTTTTCCAAGACTGCCACTATCACAACTATCAAAGATAAATCAAGGTTCGAGATAATGCTTACTAAATACATAAGCGATCATATGGATACAGTTACCCTCACTGATCTCAGTCAAACTTTTTCATACAGCAACCGCCAAATGAGTCGCATAATTAAACAAACTACGGGGCTTTCATATTCCGATCTCGTTAAAAAGATCAAAATGGAATCTATTGCAAAAACGTTGGTAGTCACTGACCTTCCTATCAACAAGATTATGGAAATGTCGGGGATATCATCACCAAGTTACTTCTTTAAAACATTTAGGGCTTATTTTGGGGAAACTCCCCTGGAGTATCGCAACTCTAGAACAGCAAAAGCTGTATAAGGTCAAGGGGCTGTGCAGAAACATAATTGTTTCGCACAGCCTCTTTTAGAATTTTAGAAGTAAATTAGTGAAGTGCTATTTCATCGCCACCACCAAAAACAAAGGGTGGAGATGCTTTCTTATGCAGTGCTACTAGTTCGTCATCATAGTTGTGTTTGACTTCACAGGTATTGTCAAAAATCATGGTGACGGAGTCTCCCGGGTTGCATGCAGGCCACTCGGGAAGCTCTGAATGGTTGGGGTTGCCATGCCGGGCAAAGTTAACCCACGCTCCACTCATCTGGTCTTGCAACTTGTCAGAAACCCCAGGAATGTTACAGATCGGGATTTTATCAATATTATGAAATACAAATGGAATCTCTGCACAGTGCCAGGCCGGTTTGCCATCATCATATGGGAACTCATATGCAAACTGGAACAAGTATGTAGGTGCTTCATGATGTGCAGCTTTCTTTTCGGCAAAGTCTATAGATGGGATACGAACCATGGAATCCAGTACAAGAATATCCGCAATACTTTTATGAGGATATGCCTCCTTAAACAGAGCTATTAGTTCATCGGTGGCGCCTTTGTACTTCTTTTCTAACATTGGCTTTATTTCATCTTCGGAAAGGGAATGTTTGTTTTTTACACCAGGGCCAAATGCCATTTCAGCTATTACGCTTCCAACCATGACAGGAATCGTCTTTGCATGTTCGGTGAAGCCTACTTTGCGCGGGTCTCCTACATAGAAGTCGTTAGGCATTGGGTTTCCACCCACATAAACACCTTTCTTCATGAGCTCTGGAGAGACCTTTTTATATGCTGCTGCCATCTGCTCATATGGTACGCTTTCAAGCTTTTCTGCGTCACCTTCGGTAAAACCTAGCTCCTTTAGCATTGCGTTGACAATCTCTGTACCATCGTGAACTTTCACAAAATCCGGAAAATCGGCAACACCGCTTTGAATAATACCCTTATGGAATAACCCGTTTGCACTTGGAATCTGCATTAGGTTCTGTACCTTTGCTCCACCACCGGACTGTCCAAAGATAGTCACATTACCAGGGTCCCCACCGAAGTTAGCAATATTATCGCCAACCCACTTAAGAGCTGCAACCATATCCGCATTGCCAGCGTTACCCGAGTTAGCATATTTTTCTCCAAACGGGGAGAGATCCATGTAACCTAAGATATTGAGGCGGTGATTGATGGTAACCACTACGACATCTCCGAACTTGCTCAGGTTTTCACCGTCATAAGCCTGTTGTTCAATTGAGGAGCCAGCAGCAAATCCTCCTCCGTGTAACCATACCATAACGGGCTTCTTTGCACTGGGATCTGTGGATTGGGTCCAGACGTTTAGGTACTGGCAATTCTCATTCTTGGGCCAGTAGCGGTGTGGGACCATAATTTCACCAACTGCGGTTTCTACGTCCAACATGGGGCATACATACCCATAGGACAGTGCGTCCTTCACGCCGTCCCAAGGAGTGACCTCAGTAGGCATCTGAAAGCGTTTTGCTTCTGCATACTTAATGCCATGGAAGGTATACGTTCCATCAAAAATGAAACCCCGGATCTTCCCTGCTTTTGTCTGAACAATTGGTTCAGTGGAAGAACAAACAAATTTTTTTGACATTTATTATAACTCCTTTATTATTGCTGTTTAGTCATCAAATACCATCTGCTGGCCAAAACCATTAATTATGCCAGGCTTTACTGCTGCAGGCCGTTCAACATGAGAAACCATCTTATGGTAGGCACCACTTTTGCATCCCTCAATAATGCCATGTACGGTTTCAAACGCCTGCATACCCATGGAATAATGACAGCGTGGCTTACGACCATTACGAATAGCAAATGCAAGATCCAGCAAACCCACACCACGAGCTTCATCTAGGTAGCCATGTGTCGGTGGTATCTTATAATTCGGTAGCGGCACGAGCCCGCCAGGGGTATAGGATGGTGGTGCGCCAACATTAGTCTGCAGGTATATATTACCACCAAAGAAGTTCGGGTCAGGACAGATAAGTGTTGCATCGCTGCCGTAAACCATAAACATTTGGTCACTGTCTTTTATGCCGGAAGCAAAGATTATTGATCCGTAGATACCATTGGAAAATTCAAGGGAACCAACCAATGTATCTGGCTCATTGTTCATTATTCCACTTTTATAAAGTGTATTGAGTGGATCACTAGAGTCATTGTGTTTGATATTTGTCTTGATAAAGCCACTAACGCGATTGATGTTGCCAAACAAATTAGTGAGATTATGCAAGTAGTAGCCACCCATATCATACGGAAGGCCGCTACCATCGGGGGTACGCGGATTAGATCCTGGAAGCATCGCCATCATCCTGGCGAACATGTCGCTATTATCTCCCTCCTGTTTTGGGTATTCCCGGCGGGTGCTTGCACCACGTTCACCTCCAAGAACCATGTTGCCGCGTGTTACCAAGCAATATGATGCAATTGGAGTGCCGATAAAACCACTGTCTATGAGCTGGCGAACCGTCTGCCAAGCACCTCCAAGAAATGTGTCGGGAGCCTGGGTGTACCACTGTCCATTCTTTTCTGCCTTTTCTGCAATCTTAGCGAGCTCAAGGCCCTGCTCCCAGGTTACTGCCATCATCTTTTCGGTATGTACGCTTTTCCCCGCTTCCAACGCGGCCTTTGTGACTTCAAAGTGGGAGGTTGGATAAGTCAGATTCAACACGATATCTATTGAGGGGTCGTTATATATTTCTTCATTTGTGGAGGCCTTTGCACCAAACTTCTGTTCAAAAAGTTGTGCACGTTCCGAAACTGTGTCCGCACATCTGATGACATCAACCATGCCATATTGCTTCAATATGGTTGGCATATAGGCTCGCACTGCAATCATGCCACATCCAATAAGGCCAACCTTAACAGGTTTTAAGTTACTCATAATACAGTCCCCTTTCTTTTTGTGCCTAGTTTCTATTCAACAAATCCGGTTTCCTTCATGTTGAGATATGCGGCGGTTAAAGTCTCTTTTTGTGTAAGTTTATTTTGAAAATCTTGCTCAACAATTGCCCACTCCTGGCCTTCTTCAACGCCAGCCTTCAAACAACCATATAAATCCAGCTTGCCGGTTCCGACTGTTGTAAACTGCGGGACTTTTACGTTAGGCATTCCTCTATATTCAACAATCTCATCAACGTAGTCCTTGATATGTAGAGCAGAAATGCGCTTGCCAAGTTGATGTATAAGAGCTACAGGATCTGCACCAGCATAGGTAGCCCAGCCACAGTCAAGCTCAAATGTAATGTTTTCCGAGTTTGCTGCAATAACTTGGAGCTGAGGAACACCGCGGTAGCACTGTGTAAATTCAACATCATGGTTATGATACATGAAGGCAAGACCTTCAGCTTTTAATGCGGTTGCCTTTATTTCGAAGTCTTCGATTTCACGCATAATTTCGTCATAGGATGCAGGATCAGGACGACCACCAAAGCGATACATAGAAGCGAGATTATTAAAAGCTACAACACGCCTGACTCCCAACTGATGAGCCTGACGGATAACATCGTCCAAACTGGGTTCCGGTCTGCCTGGAAAACTCATTAGTCCAATATCGATGGGTTCAATACCATATCCCTTAACCCGCGCTAGATTCTCCTCCACGTTCCCTTCTCTAAACAGAGAACCCCCATTTTCAAATCCCTTGTAACCAATTCCTGCATAGTCCTTTAGGAAACCATAGAACTCATCACCCTGCGCTGTGAAGGGCATAAAACCAATAAACCCTGCCTTAAGTTTTATCATAGCTACTCTCCTTTACATTATACTAGTTTACTAATCTCATATTATCACTTATAACGTGAAAGTATGTATAACAAAAATGACAGAATGAGTTAGTTAGATAACAGAAAAGCGACAATGTGTGCATAAAGGATGGCGCTTACTTATATCATTTGATATGCTAAGTTTGGAAACGGTATAATGATATAGGAGGTATTTAAAATGAAGAAAACACTGGCGCTAATTCTTGTGCTCGTGCTTGCCGCGGCATTATTTGCCGGTTGTGCAAACGAGTCAGCATCAGACCCAACCCCTAGCCAAACCCCAAAGCAAACCAACGAACCAGTTACCTCACCTGCTGACAACGACGATGACCCAGATGCACTTATTAAGCTCCCAATAGTTGATACAACCGTAAACTTCCAAATTTGGGCTTACAACCAGGCAGCTAACTATGGCGTTATAGACTTCAATGATCAAGAGTCGTGGAGTGAACTCGAACGCAGGACAAATGTCCACATCGACTGGCTCCTTCCTCCCCAGGCAGACCTGACGACTTCTCTAAACCTTACCCTAGCTTCGGAGGATCTACCTGACAGTTTCATGCTTTACTATAGTATGCTCCCCGGTGGCCTTGATGCCGCAATTGAAAATGAAGTCATTTCAGACATTTCCGATTTAGTATCTGAGCACTGCCCAAATTACCTCGCACAGGTATCTCAAGACGATATGCGACTTGGTGCCCGCACCGATACAGGCAAAATGCCCGGTTTCTTCGGAATAAAACGTACCGTTCAGCCAAACTATGTGGGGCCTATAGCTCGTAAGGACTTTATGGATGATATGGGCATCAACACCCCATACACCCTTGATGATTATCATGATATGCTTGTAACTTTCAGAGATAACGGTGTTGAAATACCCACCACTATCAACAGCACCGGATACGTAAGCCACTTCACGGCGCCATTTAACCTCCCCACAAACAGTTGGTATCAAGTAAATAATGTAGTCCATTTTGGACCTATTGAGGACAGCTTCCTTGATTATATTACCCTCATGAATGAATGGTATAGCAAAGGTCTTATCGACCCTGAATTCTATACCGACGCCGGTTACAGCGCAAAGACATTCAATACCGCTTACACCCTCACCGGTAGAATAGCCATGTGGAGCTCCTCTTATCAGACTATTCATAGTAATATGTCCGCCGCTGCTCTTTCAGGTGACACCGAGTATGAGCTAGTTGCCTTACCCTTCCCGGTTAAGAATCTGGGAGATGTGCGCCATATCGGCAGCACAAGCCAGGAGCGCTGGCAGTCCAATATTGGTACTATCAGCCCAGCCTGTCAAGATAAGGTAACTCTTGCCAAGTGGTACGATTACCTGTTTAGCGATGAAGGCTGGATACTCTCCTCCTACGGCGCGGGCTCTGCCTTCTCTTATGACGATAATGGACGTCCCAAAGGAAACGAGCTCATCTATAACAACCCGGACGACCTCACCCCCTATCAAGCTATGAACGTTTATAGCATGACTCCCGATATCCCAACCCTCTACGATTGGGAACGCGAGCTTCTGGTTACCATGAATGAAAACGCTCTAGCTGCCTTCGGAATCTGGGGAAAGGACGACGACAACTCCTATGCCATGCCTTCAATGATATTCCCCACCGTTGATGAAAGCAGCCGTTTCGCCGCAATTATGGGTGACGTTGACACCTATATAAGTGAAATCGTTGTCAAGTTTATCACAGGCACCGAACCCCTCTCCAACTTTGACACCTATGTTCAGAACATTATGAACCTCGGTATTGAAGAAGCCATTGCCATTAAGCAGGCTGGCCTTGAACGCTACAACAACCGCTAACAATCGGGTAGGAGGCGGTGACTAACCGCCGTCCTCCCCCACCACCTAGCATGC
>CAZIVK010000072.1:0-7196 GCA_964542515.1 uncultured Oscillospiraceae bacterium
GCCAGCGCATCAGCGCATCCTTTACGGTCTATGACCTATCCTCCTATTCCGAATCAAAGGCAGCATACATACTGGAGGAGGGTCTTCATCTGATCCGTGTGGGTGACAGTAGCCGCAATACAGTAGTGGCTGGCGCTGTAAATGTTAAAGATGGCCATGTTGTTGTACATCAGCTATCTAACCGGATTACACTAGATAGAAAAAATCCTGACGGTGGCAATGAGAACCAGGTAGAGTTCGATAGTCTTCGTGTAAATAGTCAGACAGAGAGCGACACGATCGGCAACAGAGCAAAAGACGCGGAAGAGCTTGCTGCAGGAGCAATTGTAGACCTTTGTCAGGAGGATGTTGCCATCCAGGTCTATAGAGATGAATCTATAAAACCAGCACTCACCTATGTCCCCGGAAAAGCACCGGAAGGACATGTTTCCACCATGCAGTCCGTGGCCTTAGGAAAGGTCAGCCTTTCAGACTACGCCGCCCAGATGACAACAGCTGAACTTGCCTACTTCCTAAGCGGTGGTGCAGGAGTTGGTAATGTGTATACATGTCCGGATGACCCATCCATTCCGCTAACCGTTGAAAAGAGTAAACCCAGCACCCCCAACGCCTATATGACCGGCGCAGGTGCATCCCGCTCAAACAGCCGCATTGGGCTGCCAAGCCTGTCCTATAGTGACGGTTCCTGCGGTATACCTATCAACATTGGATTGGCGGAAAACCTATGTACAGACCCCAATCCGGGATATCCAAGAGCCCCCGGTATCGCCTGTATATGGGATACTGAAGTCTTCTCCCTCTGGGGTAAGACGGTGGCGGGAGAGTTGGTAGCAGCAAATGTTGATGTATGGCTGGCCCCCAGTATTAACTTACACCGCAACCCCTTAAACGGCAGAAACGCCGAGTACTACTCTGAGGATCCGGTTCTTTCCGGAGTGGCAGCTCGAGAGGTCTCAAAAAGTGTCGGTGAAGCTGGACTGACCGTGTGTTGTAAGCACTTTGTGAGCAATGATCAGGAGCAGTTTAGGCGCGGGCGTCATACGCGGCGTTCCGAGGCCGAGGGCAACTCCCTTGATGCCATAAACTCCATCACCTCCGAGCGTGCCCTGCGGGAGATCAGCCTCAAACCCTTTGAGATGGCAATCCGCTCCGGTGAGGTTCACAGTGTGATGAGTGCATTTAACAAGATTAACGGCTGGTACTGTGCCTCTTGTCCTGACCTATTGACCGCTATACTCCGCGGAGAATGGGGTTTTGACGGCTTTGTAGTCACCGACTGGGGTGACTATGACGAGATTGCCCACGGTGCGGATGAGATGCTGGCCGGCAATGACATGATTATGTCCGGCATACATACCCGCTACTCAATAATTGAACAGGTCTGGGACGGCATCAATCAGGGCCGCCTGAGTAGAGATATTCTGCTCAGAAACGCAGAGAATGTTATGCGCACAATTCTACGCAGCAAGAACATCTTCCCATATGGAAAGTATAATTTAAACATGATTGGGGAGAGCAAAGTACCATATCATGTGAAGAACGATCTCACAATTAGGACAGGCGTCCTGCCTCCCGCTATAGTAGGCTCCCCATATGAGGACCTGAAAGTCACACCACTGTTTGCGGGTGGTGATGAAGGCACGTCTGTGTACACATTTTCTATAGCACCTACCAGCAGTACATCTGCCGCTGAATTAGCTGGACTGGGATTAACGCTGCACGGCAACGGTTCTATAACCGGACAGGCAGTTTCTAGTTCCACCGGCAGCTACAGCATAACTTTCCGCGTGACAAGTGATTTTGGATATGCGGACAAGACACTAGAACTCAGCATTACAGACATTGCAATCCTGCCTGAAAAACTGGAGGAGTTGCGCCTTGGTGTCCCATATGAGCATAGAATTACTGCCGTGTGTGGTGATCCCACAGTTCAGCTCACTTTAGAGGGTCAGCTACCGGATGGGTTAAGTTTTGATCCTGTATCCGGTATGATATCAGGCTTGCCGGAGGAGACAGGACTTTGGAAGAACTATGGGTTTGCAGTTGTAGCTAAAGGCAAGAGTGTCTACAAAAAGCAGAACTACAGTCTCCGGATGGAAAACTACATAGATGTTACTTTAGAACATGCAGAAGGTGCAACTATAGAGGTAGGGGCTCCCGTAAAGATTCCCTTTGAGGCCTCCCGCGGCATACATGCTGCTGTCTATAACTTTTCTATTTCAGATGGAAACTTACCGGACGGGATGTACATTGGCGGTATGAAGTGGATAGGTTACTCATTGAGCGGAACACCTATAAAACCAGGTACGTATGAGTTTAAGTTGCGCGCTGAGGTAGAGGACACAGTTCCGCTGATCTACGTAGATGCGCCATACACAATAACCGTACTGGATAGTAGTAGTAAGCCACTTACAATAGATAGCAGAATGCTACCTGCAGCCAAGGTTACAAACTTGTACTCAGCTCAGATCAAGGTGTCCGGTGGCCAAGGCAAGAAGACATTCGCACTTAACCGTACCAAGAGCAGTGCAGAGCTCCCTTCTGGGCTTGCGGTGTCAGACTCAGGTGTGGTTTCATGCGCACCACAGGCTACTGACTCTGATCTGTATACCCTCTGCGTCAGTGTGACAGATCAATCCAATAACGTTGCTGAGGCCATTATTTCACTATACGTTGGGGGTCTTCTGGAAGTAAATCCCGCCACATCAACCGAGCTCTATGCAGAGGCTGGAAAGAGTTTTGAGTTCAAGCTCTCCGCATCCGGCGGATTTACAAACCAGTTTAAATACCGCTGGCTCTCAGAAGCTCCAGATGGAGTAGAATTAATCACAAAGCCGGACTATACCGGCGGGATTTGCGGCATAGTCCGGGAAACAGGTAAATTTAGGTTGGTAATAGAGATAGATGAGGCATTCACCGGGTCGCCGGTAACAACTGTTGTGTACTATACGCTGATCATTAAACAGAATTAGGAGGAAATTATGAGTAGGTTTAACAATGAACGTGTAAATGGGTTTCTTCATACAGACGGTATGAAGATCGTAAACGGCAACGGAGAGGAGATTATACTCTGTGGCTATGGTTGCGGAAACTGGACCAATCCGGAGGGGTTTATGGTGGGCGCACCTACGGAAATTAAGCTGCTAGGCGATATCTTTTCTCCGGGCTATATCCCACCCCGCAGAATGGACCGACGCCGTACATTTGATCAGACTATCCGTGAGTTGTGCGGGAGTGAGTACGCAGATGCGTTCTGGCCACAGTGGCACCGTAACCACCTCGGAGAGGCCGACATCAGGGCAATGGCTGAATTGGGTCTAAACTCCGTGCGTCTACCCATCAATGCCGCAGCTTTCCTCAAAGAGGAGCCCGGCCTACAGTGGATAGAGGACGGATTTGAGATGCTGGATGACGTCATTGATTGGTGTGAGAAGTACAAAATTTACGCAATCCTCGACATGCATAGTGCCCCCGGCGGTCAATCGGGAACAGCCTGTGACGGTGGATACGACAACACACCTCATCTGTTTTTTGATGATGAAAGCTGGGCCCGCGCACTGGCTCTATGGGAAAAACTAGCTATCCGGTACGCAGACCGTTGGATTGTTGGCGGATATGATCTGCTCAACGAACCGGTCAATACACCTAATTTCCGTCAGTATGTCCCCAAGTTGGCAGAGTTTTATGATGCTGCTATTGCTATCATCCGCAAACATGACAAAAATCATATGTTTACACTGGAAGGTGCAGAGTTTGCCAGATCAAACTCAATATTTGACCGTTCATATGACCCCGGATACAATAACTGGTGCATGCATATCCATATCTACGGTGCATCCGCTGAGAAGAAGGAGCTCTTTTGGTACACACTCAAGGCCATGGAGTTGAATGTTCCAATCTGGATTGGAGAAGGCGGAAGCTCCCCTATAGCAAATGCTGTGTTCTTTGATACAGCTAAGGACTACGGTATTGGATTCAACCTCTGGTGTTGGAAGACTGCTATGGAGAGACCTGGCATGACAAGAAGCGTGGGATACAACCTTCCAAAGGATTGGGAGCTGATCCGTGGTTTTGCTTCAGGTAAAGGCAAACCGAGCTACGCAAAAGCCCAAGAAATTTTTAATGAGCTTCTTGAAAACATAAAGTACGAAAACTGTACGCACAACAAAGAAACAATCCGTATTTCCAAGAAGATCCCCAATATTATGTTGCCAGCCGTTGGATACGACAACATGCCCGGAGATGGCAAGTCATATTGCGGGACCTGGGAACATGGAAATCTGCTCAGCTACCGTTTGACAGACAGAACAAAGCTTGTCTTAGCTCCAGACCAAGAGGAGCCCCTGCCAACCTTTGATATGTTTGATTATGAGGGGAAACAGCGTCCGCTAAACCCCCTAGATGCACTCATGATTGAACTTGCAGCTGGAGAATTTGCCGTTTACACCGTATACGAGGTAGGCGATGTCTTCAAGGCATCGGTCCAGGCTATGAGCAAAAGCGGCGCTGAGTTTGAAGTGACCGTCTGCGACGGAACCACAGGAAAATACAGTGTTCATTCCAACGATCTGACCTGGCTTGAGACAGTCGATGTCAACCCGGGGGAGGAACGCAGAATAAAGATCCATGTTCTGTCTGGTGTTGCTCAGTTTAAAATGCTCCATATACATGAACCGGGTGCCCAAATTAACAGGAATTGAGGGGTCAGTTATGATGAGATTAAAGTTAGTTCCGGGTGAATGGGTCTTGGGAAACTCTAATTCACGCTTTCCTCAGGGTGAGATACTGAATGTAAAAGGCTCCTATGATCAAGATTCGCATGTAATGCCCGCATACAAAGAATGTTCAAAAGCACTTGTTGAAGGAATCACATCAACATGGTTGGAGTACGTACCGGAGACCTATGATCCATCTGCAGCAACACCACTTTTGATTTCCTGCCATGGCGGCGGACAGAGCGGGTGGGGACAGATGTATTCTACCTCCTGGTATCTTGTAGCACAGCGCGAGGGATTTATATGTGTATTTCCGGACGCACCTAAATTAGGCGCACGTCCGAGTTTCGATATGAAGCCGGTTGCAGATATTCTTGTTAAGCTAATCGATGAGATCAAGGGTAAGTACAACATAGACTCATCCCGTATCTACATGCAGGGTATGTCCATGGGGGATCTGACTACAGCCGAATTTGCTCGTGCTCACGGGATCATTCTTGCCGGTGCAGGTTGTGCTGCCGGACCATCAGACCCTGACTCAATTACCGACGAAAATGGAAATCCTGTGAGGTACACTACTCCTGTGTCCGTTTACCAAGCACGTGGCACAAATGATAACCGGTCATTAAACCCCAAATATACACGTTGGGAAGTCAATGAGGCTAATCGTAAGTATTGGATGACCGTCAATAAATGCAGTGAGCCACCACTTCTCTGTCTTGATTCTGGCGAATGCATAGCGTATTACCGGGGTGAAAAAGCTGATGTTGTGTACCGTGATGTTATGGGACGCGGACATGGTCAGACGATCGATGACGCCGAGCGTGCATGGCAGCTGCTGTTTAGCCATACCAAGCGGAATGACGATGGCACCATTGATCTAGGCGCAATTCCTGACTTTGCAGACAAGGGTGCAATTGCTTTAGCGGCAGACTGCAGAAACGCATATATTGACAACAAAAAGGTTGAAATGATCGGGAAGGCCAATGACGTTATGGCATATAACAGTATTCCAAGAACCATACTGGAAGGCAAACCTTTTGACCCCAATAATATTGATCTTGTCAGGGTGGACTTGGAACGCCATATGTATGTTCCTGTAACATTTCTTGAAAAAGCATTTGGCGCCAGCGTTAAGAGTGAAGGGGAGACAGCTACAATAACAGTAAGAAATATTGATGTTTTTGTTGCTAAAGGAAACACCGCGGCTCTTGTCAACAATAAAGTGGAGGCCATGGAGCGCCATGCTGAAATGATTGATGGTGAGTTGAACATAGTGATCCGATGGTTCGCTGAGAAGATCATGCGCAAATTTGTTGCTTATGAGGATGGTGTTCTCTACATCAATGATAAACCATGCGTCTTGACCCCGGATTTTATCAACATCATTAAAGAGATCTTGAACTAAATAGCAAAAAGGGATGTACGATACTGAGTTTCGTACATCCCTTATTAGTTATTCCTGTAGGGGAAGAAGTTGAATTAGTTGAATTTCATTGGTAGGTATGTTAGTTGATACGGATACGATGTCACTCTGTTTTGTAGTGGCTTCGGACCATTGGCGGGGGATGCAGATAGATGATAGGTATTCTATCTCATCCCTTCCGACATTTTCAATATAACCTAAGCGGATCCATTCGTTTAGGGCGGATCCATCGTTATCGCCGACAATGTACTTTTTAATTAGGTATTGCTTGTTGGGTAATCCACTAATCTGTAGTGTTATATTTATGGGTTCTGGTTTTGTCAATGATGCAACTTCTTGATATCCCACATCGTCATGGAATTTACCGTAGTAACTTGAGGAGAGGGTGCCACAATTGTGGAGGACGATATAGATTTTGTCGTGGATATCCTTTGTTATGATAAAGTGTGTCCCTTTGAGGATCAGGAGGTCTCCGAGGCGGTTCATGAAATCAAATGCGTAGTAGGCGGGCTTCCTTATTCCGTCTTTGGTTAGGAGGCCGTATCCTCCGAATAGCTGCAGCGTGGGAGAGAAGTGTTCGTAGAGCAGGTCTGTAATGCCCTCGTGGGACATGATATTGGTCTGACCCAAGCATGAAATCAGGTTCTTAACAATGTAGGCACCTTTGA
This sequence comes from uncultured Oscillospiraceae bacterium, assembly GCA_964542515.1. GTDB lineage: Bacteria > Bacillota > Clostridia > Oscillospirales > JAAYOS01 > CAZIVK01. The sequence goes on from CAZIVK010000072.1 coordinate 6,810, forward strand.
AACTGCTGTCATTTAGGAAGTTCCGGCTTGATAGGGACATGTTCCAGCCCACAACAATTAGATGGTCTGGAGGGAAGCCTTTATTTATGAGGATGTTTCGAAGCTGCTGAACCTTGCGGAAGACATACTCCGAGTCTGAGGACGCCTCAAAATGTTGTCCGGCCAATCCGCCCTTTGGTAAAGCATTTTGCTGGTACTTAGTTAAGTCATAGGGGTATATTTGAACTGAGAAGAAATCAGGGGTAAGTTTATTTTGTGAAAATGCGCTTATCAGTTGGTTGAAGTCTGCTGTATCATAAGTGTAGGTGCCGCACCCTCCAACTTTTGCCGCGGGGACAAGCTTTTTGATGCAGATATAAGCTGCCTTGAAGAATGAGAGATATGAAT
>CAZIVK010000073.1:0-7156 GCA_964542515.1 uncultured Oscillospiraceae bacterium
TTCATATCCCTTTTGTGCCTTGCAGCGCAGCGGAAAGGAATGGTCATAAATATGACACTTTTTTTCCCAATAGTTGGTTACACTCTACTTGAAGCTTACATTAATTAATATTTAAAGAAGGAATTTAATATGCTAAATGTAGGGACAAGCACCACTAGTAAGAAGAACAGAGGGACATTTCAAAAGATACTCAGCATTTTGGCTTATGTCTTAATATCTGTAATAGCACTAGCAACCGTTGCATTAATTTATATCGCTATACAGAGTAGAGCAGCGGGATCAACGCCATCAATCCGGGGATACCAGATGCTTAAGGTTTTGAGCGGAAGTATGGAGCCCGCTATTCATACCGGTTCTGTGATCATTATTAAAGAAGCTATTGATGCACCTCTCAAAACAGGCGATATCGTTACATTCAGAAGCGCAGAGTATGATTCAATGCTGGTGACCCATAGAATCATCGCTTTAGAGGAATCGGATACTGGCGATTTAACTTATATTACCCGCGGCGATGCAAACGATGCAAACGATCTCTCAGCCCTCGAGCCCTCTAAAATACAAGGTATAATGCTTTTTTCAATCCCACTGTTGGGATATGTCCTAGATTTCATGCAGTCCCGTGAAGGCTTACTTTTTCTAGTAATTATTCCCGGTACTTTGTTGGCCGTACATGAGGGCAAAGAAATTCTCAACTCTATATTAGCAGGAAAAAGGAAAAATACAAAAAGCTAATACGCTTACTTCTGGAGGGGGCTGTTGAATGAATAGTAGGTTTATAGGATGTATACTTGCGCTTGTTTACGCTATATGTCTTTTTGCAGGGCAGACATATGCGGGATTTAGCGACTACAGCTCTTCTGCTTTTTCACTTACATCCGGCAGTGTGGAGATGGGATTTGTTCAGTCCGAAGAGGACCCCTCAACCCTGGTTATAAGTGTAACCAACGAGGGTACTTTAGACTCAGATTTGTGGTTGAAAAACTTAACCCTTTTGACGGAAACGGAAGATGCCCCTCCATTTGATGCATCTGCAGCAATTGAGGTTCTATATAATGATATGTCCTTTCTTTACAGTATAGATAGCCTGTCCATGCAATCTTCCCCCATGCTCCTCCTTAGCGGAATTAACCCGGGCGGCGTTGCACAAATAAGGATTTGGCAGAGCAACCCCTCGATATACACTGAAAAGAGCGTGGACGATACGCCCTTAGAGGATCAAAACACAATAGGCTTTTACGAACAGATAAGTATGTCCTCACCCTGTTTCTTTGAATTTGTACTAGAATGTAGTACCTTTTCATCCCTTAGCGGAGAGGCCGTTATCAACATGACACAGATTGTCGGTGTATATCATGAACCCGAGCCCTCTGATGAGCCAGTAGATTTATCACTCGATGATTCATCCGATTCAGAGCCTGAAGAAATTGCTGATGAGATCCCTGAAGTAACTCCGGCAGATGACGAGTCTTTGTCTTCTGATGATGAGAATGAAATTTTAGATCCCGCGCCTAGCAAGAATGATTTGGCAGACGAATAAGCGCTTCCCATGATTTGATTTACCGCTAAATACTGATGAGTGCACGCATTTGTATAGAGCGGAGCTTCTTTTCATGTTCTATACCATCTCAGCTGAAAAAATATGAATATAAAACGGAGGAATTTTCAATGAAGTCAAAACTTATCGTAAGCATACTGGTCTTCACACTAGCACTATCAGGAATCCTTGGAGCAACCGCAGCTTATTTTTCTGACAGCGGCACAAGCAACGGCAACACCTTCACAGCCGGCTCCTTAGATCTAAAAGTTGATGGAGTAGATGAGAACGTAACACTTTTTAATCTTTCCGGCATCTCGCCCACGTACTTTGTTAAACCAGGTAGCCAACCAAATGGAGAATACAAAATATCAAACAGCGGAACCCTTGCCGGTTACCTCAACATTAAAGATATTGTTGTAACTAATTTAGAGAATACTCGTATTGATCCAGAAATAAAGGCTGGAGATCTCACAGACGATGTTGGCGAACTGGGCGATTTCCTTTTCATATCAATATTTGATGACAAAAACGGAGATGGCTGGATTAGTACTGGAGAAACAAGGTTCTACGACGGTAAGATCAACGAACTTCCCGATAGCTTACTAATGAACCTCAAAATTGCCCCAGGTGATGTCGTTAATGTAGTTGGCGTTATCACTAACTGGTGGCAGGGTAGTAATGACAACCTCGCTCAGACCGATAGCGTAACTGTTGACTTGACTTTTACACTTGACCAAGTTGCTCAGAAAGCAGATTCATAACCCTCCCGAATGATTTGAGATCCTAGGCATTCTAACAGGACTGTCTCACCAAAGAACAGCATGTTCGCGGCGAGACAGTCCTATTGTAGCTTCTATGGTCTTTTATCCCAGCAGCAGTGCTTGGCTTTCTTTCCGCTACCACAGGGGCAGGGGTCGTTACGGCCAATGTTTTTCCAAATCTGGGCGGATTCTGCTTGGAGTTGTTGCATTATACCTGCGGGAGAAAAACCTTGGGTGCGGAGTTTATGTACTTGCTTTAGCGGTTTATCCGCGTGGGAGTAGATCATTTTATATCCGGAGCATAGATAGTTTAGTCCGGGTTCGTTATCATCCGATAGGGCAAAGCGGTCCTTGGGGCAGGCTCCGTTACAAACTTCGAGCCACGTGCAGGTTTTACATTGTTTTGGAAGGAGGTCCTGTTTCTCCTTGCCGAACTGGTGTTGTAGTGGAAGCTCAACCAGGCTGCCTAAGTTAGATGTGTCAATGTTTCCGATGTGGTGGTCCGGGTTTACGAAGTGGTCACAGGAGTAGACACCACCGTCGTGCTCAACAACTAATATTCTTCCACAGGTTGGTGCCATCCAGCAGAGGTTGGTGGGACGTCCGGAGTAGATAAGCGACAGCTCGGCAAAGAGCTGTACTCCCACTTTGTCCAGGTCATTTGCAATCCACTCATCAAAAATTGTGCATAGGAACTTGCCGTAAGCCTCACCGGAAACCGAATCCGGAGTTACCTCCCCTTCAGGAGTACGCCGTACAATTGGTATGAATTGCATCCAGCCGGTGTTTAGGTTCCGGAGTGCCCTGTATACCGCTAGGGGCTCTTTTGCTATGGAGGATGTAACTGTACATAGCAGGTCCGGTTGGATGCCGTGTGCTTGGAGTAGTTTGATTGATTTGACTACCCTTTCATATGTGCCGTTACCCCTGTGGTCCTTACGGTATTCATCATGTAGCCACTGGGTTCCGTCAATACTTATGCCAACATCAAACTTATTTACGGCTAAAAACGTACACCATGCATCATCAAGGAGTATACCGTTGGTCTGAAGATTATTCCAACAGGACCACCCTTCCGGCAGATACTTTTTTTGAAGTTCTATAGCACGCCTAAAGAAATCCAATCCTGCGAGGGTAGGTTCTCCTCCGTGCCATGTAAATTGTATAACAGGTCCGGGACTTGCTTCTATATATTGGCGCGTATACTCCTCCAGGGTTTCGTCTGACATTCTGAACTTGTGAGGGGTTTCAAAGAACTGCTCTGTTTCAAGATAATAGCAGTAACCGCATTGCAAATTGCAATGCGGTCCGACTGGTTTTGCCATGACAACAAAAGGATCTGAAACCATTTATCCTTCACTCCGTAGGTGTTTACCAAAGAAACTAAAAACTTTTTCCCAAGCATCCATAGCCTGTTGGGGCCGGTACATTGGGGAGTGGTAGTACCAAAATCCGTGTCCTGCACCGTCATATCTATGGAACTCGTAGTCCTTGCCGTGCTTTTTGAGTTCCTCCTCATGTATATTGACCTGGTCAGGCGGGGGTGATTTGTCATCGTTGCCAAAAAGTCCGAGTAGGGGGCATGCCAGGTCTGGCGTGTACTCTATTGGCGCAACAGGCCTGGAGGGCGTTGCGTCCTCCTTGTTAGCAACAACACCGCCACCCCAGAGATCTGCAACAGCGTCCACTCCGTCCACGGTGCAAGCCGCCAAATATGCGTGCCGGCCGCCGGAACAGGTGCCAATAACGCCTACTTTTCCGTTGGAGTTTGGCATTGCTTTCAATAGGTTCAGTGCACCTTTAACATCTCCCATGACGCTACTGTCCGGAACACCACCGGCAGCGCGAGCTTTTCCGGCGACCTCTTCAGGTGTGCCATGTCCAAAGCGGTTGAAAATATCGGGACATATGGCGAGATAGCCGTGCTGTGAGAAGCGGCGGGTTGTCTCCCGGTAAAATTCATCCCATCCGGGCATGTGAGGAATTAGGACAACTGCAGGAAACGGACCCTCCCCTAGTGGGCGCGAGTAATACGCATGTATATAGTCCCCGTCATGTCCTGCCATTGCGATAGTTTCGGACAGCATTCCCTCATATTGGTCTGTCTTTAGCTGGTTCCACATGTTTTTACCTCCCTTTGCTTAATATTTTGAATTTTTCACCATTATATCACTTATTACTAATGTTGAAAAGGTCTATACAGCATTTAAGCTAACTCCGTTAATTTCAATGTTATCATCTACAGGTATAAGTAGGTACTTCCTTCCGCCTATTTCACGGATCTCAATACCGCTCTCATTATCCACACCGGTACTAATTACTGTATCATGTGTCTTTATAACCGTTTTGGTTGATATGAGGTGCTTTGCAGGAATTTCTTCACCTATGACGTTTTCATATTTGTCCTCAAAGGCGGATACAGCAGGACTTTCAACACCACACTCAGAAAGTATATAACCTATCTCCCTGCCGGATAGTTTGAGGGGTTCCTCCTCCGTGCTCTGTCCGATGCGGTTGCGGATTTCACTTTGCAGTGAGTTTACAACATCATAATTAAATGACTGGCCCAAACTCTGTGCTAGCACATCATTAAAAGCCTCCTTCTGATCCACGACCGTCATAGGCAGCTCCCCGGAGAAGACAGACTGTATAAAGTCCTCGTGTTTATTTTCCGCCTTCTTTATGTAGTACAGCGTGTTGTAGATGTTGGCGCTCCTGTCGTCAAAAGCTGGGAATAGAAATCCTAGCTCCGGCAACTCAACCTGCCAGTCCTGCGTGCGGTCGTGGAATATATTTTCATCTGCATCGTAGCTGAGCCCTGGCTTTGTCAGGTTTACTGGACAGACACTGCAAAGTATATAGTTGTATACCTCTTCTGATCCGTCCTTAATGATCTTGTTGTCCTTCCCTCTGAGTGGTATATCGTAGGTCTCATGAATCAACATTATAAGGTAGTTGCCCTCAAAGTCCATCCCATCAATTATTTTCCTATAGAACTGATCTATGGATTCATCGTCCCCAAGCTTGCTCTCACGCAACTTCATCAGTAGCTTGTGCTCATCTCCATGCATAACTTCCTGAGTGGTAAACTCCACATCATGTAGGTTCATCCCCTGGGTGCCCGACAGCACCTTGCTGAATATGGCTAGATACTTAAATCTTTCATCCTCCGGGATCATTCCAAACGACTTATCAAATGTAGCTATAACAGCTCTTTCACTGTTTACATAACAACCACGTAGCCTTGTGATGGCGTTGCGGTCTATTTTGAAGCGTTTCCTTATTTCAGCTATCTCTTTCTTTATCACCATATGACCTCCTGCTATTTTTCCCCTTTAGTATACAGGAAAGCGTAGTCTTTTTTCAACATAATATCCGCTCAATCTGATATTTCTATTTGCCCGGGGTTCATATACTCAATTTGTAGTGCCTTTATTTGTGCAAGAATAGATATTCATGAGAATTCTACGTCATTGCGTATTTGTGCTTGTTATATGCAATCGTTTTCATTAATGCGTCATGTTACACCATGTTTCAACTGTATACAAGGTTAATATTTGGTATATTTATGCACAAATTTGCAAAATATTGCCTGTTTTTTGGGGAATCCCAAAATTTAGTTTTGCAATTCTATTAAGATAAGCTTGCTAATAATGCAGCCAATATGTTATAATAACGAATATTCGATTCAGATGAATTGAAAAATGTTAGGAGGTAATAACAAAAATGAAGAGAATTCTATCTCTACTGCTGGCTTTGATGATGATCTTTGCTCTTGCTGCTTGTGACAATAGTGGATCTAATCAAGATAATGGGGACAAAACCCCAAAAGCAGGGTATGACTTGTCCAATTTGGGAGCTGAAACCCTACAGGGCATGACTCAAAAGGAAATCCTTTCGCAGATTACTGATTATGAGCCAGCCGGACAACTGATCCAGGGTTCCACAACCCAGCTTAACGGTGACTTTGTTAGTGGTTGGACAAACAGTGCAACAAACGCAGAAATTAAAATTCTTCTATCCGGGTACGGTACTCTATCATTTACCAAAGAGGGTATGTACATCTTTAACCCCATTTCTATTAAAGAGTGGGAAGGTCTTGATAACGAAGACGGAAGCAAAACATACCGTTTTGTCCTCAATGACAACCTCGTTTGGAATGATGGAACAAAAATTACCGCTAAGGACTATGTCGGAAGCATTCTTATTGGCGCTTCTGATGAAATGAAGCAGGTTGACAACGCACAGCTTCAAACTGGTGTTGACTTTGTCGGATACGCCGCATACAACAACGGAGAGAGCAATGTATTTACCGGTGTAAGACTACTTGGTGAATATGAGTTCTCCATAACTATTGACGCGGAAAACCTACCTTACTTCCATGATATTACCATGGCAGACGTAGGCCCGGATCCTCTTCACGTTCTTCTTCCCAACGTAGAAGTGAAAGACGACGGACAGGGCGTATACTTTGGAGATGGTTTCTCAGTTGAGGCTCTCCAAACAGCATTTCTCGGAGCTAATTCAGATGGATACCGCTATAACCCCAAGGTTACAGCAGGACCCTATAACTTTGTTTCCTTTGACCCTGAGAGCAGCCAAGCTATACTTGAAGCAAACCCAACATTCCTTGGTTCCTATGACGGCGCAAAAGCTAAGATCAAAACTCTGATCTGGAAACTTACAACCAGCTCAACAGAATTTGATGAACTCAGATCCCATGCAATTGACATTGGTGGCGAGCAATCTGGTGGAGAATCCATCAACACCGGTCTTGACCTTGCTGATGAGGGCGGATTCAACTACTCCAACTACCCACGTCACGGTTACGGCAAAATTGCATTTGCATGTAACATCG
>CAZIVK010000074.1:0-7083 GCA_964542515.1 uncultured Oscillospiraceae bacterium
CGTGTTTGTTCCTGCGCTTGAGCTTACAGCAGCCGCGGAAGTTCGCGGCCTCTGCCTATTGCCCGACCTCGACGCTGCAGAGGCATTTGGTGAATACGTCCATAGGTGTCTTCCAAGTGTAAAAAATGACATTGAGTTTTTTGGTGAGCAACTTATTGTTGATGAGGATGACAACATAGTGGGCGTAGAGAAAATACTGCTTGCCAACGCAACATCAATTGGTGTGTATGATGTTCCAAATTTAATAAAAAGTTTTGGAGGGGTTGCCGTACCGGCACATATTGACCGCCCCTCCTTTTCCTTGCTCTCTAACTTGGGCGCCATAGACCGCGCTATGGGTTTTACAGTCTACGAGGTGACGCCCTATGCAGATCTCACTAAGTTAGTGCTGCAAAATCCTGATCTACAGGGTGCCGGCTATATGTACAACTCGGATGCACACTCCTTCTCCACCCTTGTAAACAATGAAAGCTCCATTTTTGTACAGGATCTCACACCCGCTGACGTTATTCGCGGAATAAATGAGGGGAATATCTTGGGTTTATTTGGGTAGGAAGGCAGTTTTTGAATCGGTAAATAACCTTTTCTTGTATAATGTATGAGCTTGATATTTCTGTGATATATGATATAATATGCGCTGGAACGTTTTTAAATTAACAATCTCGTGTTTTTAGCAATTTAGAGGAGGATATTTGCATGCCCAACACCAAAACTAAAGTGCCCTATAAGGGAACAGCAGAACAGGAGGCTCAGCTCAAAGAATTCATTCTGAACCACTTGGATGAAAAGGGAGCTATGATGCCTATCCTGCAGAAGGCTCAAGAGATCTACGGATACCTTCCTGAGGAGATTCAGGTCATTATAGCGGATATGACCGGTGTGCCACTCAGTGAAATCTATGGAATTGTTTCATTCTATTCTCAATTTACATTGAACCCAAAGGGCAAGTACCAAGTGAGTGTTTGTATGGGCACCGCATGTTACGTCAAAGGGTCAGGGGACATCTTGGACAAGGTCTGTAAAAAATTGAACTGTGAAGCCGGCAACATAACAGAAAATGGAGAATTTTCTGTTGAAGCCACACGCTGCATCGGTGCATGCGGACTTGCCCCTATCATGACTGTAAATGATGAGGTCTATGGCAGAATTGTAGCTACAGACGTGGAAGGGATCCTCAACAAGTACATGTCATAACACATACATATGAAAGAATTATCGCTTAATATTCTTGATATAGTACAAAACTCGGTGGCGGCAGGGGCCAAAAAGGTTGTCATCTCTGTTGGTGAGAACTCCACTAATGAAAAAACGGTTATATCAGTTTCTGACGATGGACATGGAATGGATGCTGAACTACTGAAAAATGTAACAGACCCGTTTACAACAACCAGAACAACGCGCAACATAGGTCTTGGAATCCCTCTCTTGAAGATGGAGGCTGAAATGGCCGGCGGAAGTTTTGAGATTGTAAGCACACTGGGAGTTGGTACCAAGGTGACTGCAACTTTTATAAGTTCTCACATTGATATGCCCCCAATAGGTGACATGGCAGGTACAGTTATAACTGTCATACAAGGTAACCCTGACCTAAACTTGGACTACGAGCGCAGCACAGCTGAGAAAACTTTTATATTTAAATCGGATGAAGTCCGAGAAGCCCTTGGAGGGATCCCGCTGGATACCCCTGAAGTCCTGGATTGGATTGGTGAATATATAGCTGAAGGGGAGAGCTCGCTAGGCTAACCGGCAACATTTTGAAATGGAGATATTTTATGAAGAAATCAATAGCTGATTTGCAAGAAATTCGTGAGAGAATGCAGGAATCCATAAACCTTAGAAGAGAAAATGAAGACAACGTCCGCGTTGTAGTGGGAATGGCTACATGCGGAATAGCTGCAGGAGCACGCCCAGTCCTGGCCGCTTTGCTTGATGAGACAAAGCGCCGCAACCTCAACAATGTTATTGTATCTCAGACAGGTTGCATTGGAGTTTGCAGACTGGAGCCTATCGTTGAAATATATGAGCCGGGAAAAGAAAAGGTCACCTACGTAAAGATGACTGATGATAAAGCTCGTAAAGTGGTGTCGGAACACCTCGCAAATCACAGAATCGTCTCAGAATACACAATCGGCGCCGCTGAATAAGGGAGGAAGCAGTAATGAATTTTGTAAGATCCCACGTTTTGGTCTGCGGAGGAACGGGATGCACTTCTTCCAACAGCCCTAGAATAATTTCGGAGTTTGAAAAACAACTTGAAATAAACAACATGTCCAGTGAGGTAAGCGTAATACAGACAGGTTGCTTCGGACTATGTGCACTTGGCCCCATAGTACTTGTGTACCCGGAGGGAAGCTTTTATTCCAACATAACGGTTGAAAATGTCAAGGAAATTGTTGAGGAGCACATAATAAAGGGCCGTATCGTTGATCATCTTCTTTACCACGAAACCGTAACAGAAAGCGGTCATAACACATCACTTAATGATACAGATTTCTACAGAAAACAAAAGCGAGTAGCTCTCAGAAACTGCGGTGTTATAGATCCCGAAAATATTGATGAATACATTGCATTTGACGGATATCAGTCGTTGGCTACATACCTTACAGAAAAGACACCGCAAGATCTTTTGGACACTATATCACAGTCCGGTCTCCGTGGACGCGGTGGTGCAGGATTCCCAACAGGTACCAAATGGACCTTTGCTGCACGTGAAAATAACCCCGTTAAATATGTCTGCTGTAACGCTGACGAAGGCGACCCCGGAGCATTTATGGACCGCTCAATACTTGAAGGCGACCCCCATAGTATTGTTGAGGCAATGGCCCTGGCCGGTTATGCCATAGGCGCTAAGGAAGGCTTCATTTATGTACGTGCAGAATACCCAATTGCAGTCAGAAGAATGAAAGTTGCTATTGAACAGGCCAAAGAGTACGGATTCCTTGGAACCAACATCTTTGATACTGGTTTTGATTTTAATCTTGAAGTACGTTTAGGAGCCGGAGCATTTGTGTGCGGAGAAGAAACCGCTCTTATGACATCCATAGAAGGAAAACGCGGTGAGCCACGCCCACGTCCCCCATTCCCGGCAGTTAAGGGACTCTTCGGCAAACCAACAATCCTTAATAACGTTGAGACCTACGCAAACATCCCTTGGATCCTTCAAAACGGACCTGAAGCATTTGCATCAATGGGAACTGAAAAGTCAAAGGGAACTAAGGTTTTTGCACTTGGTGGGAAAATTACTAACACAGGACTCGTCGAAGTCCCAATGGGAACTACTCTCCGTGAAGTAGTAGAGGAAATTGGTGGCGGCATACCTAACGGTAAGAAATTTAAAGCAGCACAGACCGGTGGTCCTTCGGGAGGATGTATTCCTGAGTCTCTCCTGGATACCCCCATGGACTATGAGAGCCTTGCCGCTGTTGGTTCAATTATTGGATCAGGAGGACTTATCGTAATGGATGAGGACAACTGTATGGTTGACATAGCAAAGTTCTTCCTCCAGTTCTCGGTTGATGAGTCATGCGGTAAATGCACACCTTGCAGAATTGGTATGAAACGCTTGCTAGAGCTGCTTGAAAAGATTTCGAGCGGAAACGGTGAGATGGAGGACCTAGATCTTATAGAGGAGCTCTCCAACCACATCAAAGCAAACTCGCTTTGTGGACTTGGCCAGACAGCTCCAAACCCTGTATTATCAACACTTAAGTTCTTTAGAGATGAATACGTGGCACACGTCGTTGAAAAAAGATGTCCTGCAGGTGTATGTAAAGACCTTCTCAACTACTATATTCTGGCAGACAAGTGCGTAGGTTGCACAGCATGTAAACGCGTTTGTCCTGTTGGGGCAATATCGGGTGAGGTCAAAGGGGTACACCAAATAGACACAGCTAAGTGCATCAAATGTGGTGCCTGTATAGAAAAATGTAAGTTTGGCGCAATCGTTACGATGTAGCGGCGGAAGGAGATATTATATGAGCACTGTCAACACAGTAAACGTCAAAATTAACGGTGTGGATTACGAGGTGCCAAAGAGCGCAACCGTTCTTGAGGCTGCCCACCTAGCCGGAGTGGATATACCAACCCTATGCTACATGAAGGATCTCAACGCAATCGGCGCTTGCCGTATGTGCGTTACAGAAGTAAAGGGAGCCCGTGGCCTAGTTGCTGCATGTGTCTACCCTGTAGCTGATGGCATGGAGATCAACACCAACTCCCAGAGAGCGTATAACGCTAGAAAGCTGACACTGGAACTTATCCTATCCCATCACCGTATGGAGTGCCTGACATGTGTCAGAAACCAGAACTGTGAACTCCAAAAGCTGGCAAAAGACTATAACATCCAGGAAGTCCGCTTTGGAGATCCTGCAGATATGAAGCCTCAAATAGAGGACTCAATGATCCATCTAGTAAGGGACAACTCTAAGTGCATACTCTGCCGTCGCTGTGTTGCGGCCTGCAGCAGACTTCAGGATATTGGTGTAATTGGACCAAACGACCGCGGTTTTGGTACGCACATCTCCTGTGCATTTGACAGAAACCTTGATGAAACCGCATGCGTGTCCTGTGGCCAGTGTATTACAGTCTGTCCTACAGGAGCACTCACTGAAAGAGACTGCACCAAGAAAATTTGGGATGCTCTTGCAGATCCAAAAAAGCATGTTGTCATAGCCACAGCTCCATGTGTCCGTGTAATCCTTGGTGAATGCTTCGGTATGCCAATAGGATCAAACGTACAGGGCAAAATGGTAGCAGCTATCCGCCGCATGGGCTTTGACAAGGTCTTTGATCTAAACACCGCAGCCGACCTCACCATTTTGGAGGAGGGTACAGAGTTTATTAAACGCCTTGGCGGCGGTGAAAACCTCCCACTAATTACATCCTGTTGCCCAGGCTGGGTCAAATTCTGTGAGCACTATTTCCCTGAATTTATACCTAACCTGTCAAGCTGTAAATCACCACAGCAGATGTTTGGTGCTATGATGAAGACATACTACGCAGCAAAGCATGGCATCGATCCTAAGGATATATTTACTGTATCAGTTATTCCTTGCACAGCTAAAAAGTTTGAAATGTACAGAGACTTCCAGGAAGCTGTGCCAGACCTCAGTGATATAGACGCAGCCATCACAACCCGTGAACTTGGACGCATGATAGCCCACGCCGGCATTATGTTTACAGAGCTGCCTGACGAAGAGTTTGATCCTGCATTTGGTATTGCTTCAGGCGCAGGACTAATATTCGGAGCAACCGGCGGTGTTATGGAAGCTGCACTAAGAACAGTTGTTGAGACAGTTACCGGCAAAGAGCTTGAAAGCCTTGATTTCAATGAGGTGCGTGGCACAAGCGGTATCAAGGAAGCTACTTACAATCTTGAGGGACGCGACGTCAAAGTGGCCGTATGTTCCGGACTTGCAAATGCCCGTAGGCTTTTGGAAAGAGTTAAGAGCGGTAAGGCCCAATACGATATGATAGAGATTATGGCATGCCCCGGTGGATGTGTTAACGGTGGAGGCCAGGCAATCCAACCTGGATCCGCAAGAAACTTCAATGACATCCGCAAGATACGTGCTTCTGCCATCTACAAGCAGGACAAAGGAATGGCAATGCGTAAGAGCCACGACAACCCTGTCGTAAAACAGATGTATGACGAGTTCCTAGGAGAGCCCGGAGGACACAAAGCATACGACATTCTCCATACTCGATACAATTCCCGCTCCAAGTATCCTGGACTGCATTCCGAACACAAGTATTAATATAGTTTAACAAGGGACTCCTCACTTTATTTGAGGGGTCCTTTGGGATATTTACGTATTGTAAATTCTTTAGAAATGCATTATTATTGTATGTGGTAGAAATTTTGACTAGGAGGATCAGATATTGAAATTATCAGGAGACTATAGAGCAATAGGTAGGATGGCGCTGAGTGGCCGTTGGGGACTTGCTATTGCGGTATCATTTGTAGCAGGGCTACTTAATGGAAGTGCTGGTTCTAGCTATAATTCAGCTGTAAACTCCCCAGGCGGACAAAATCTTGTTGACATGAGTCACATTACCGGCCCCGTGGTAACTTTTGGTATAGTGCTTTTCTTAGCCCTGTTTATTATAGGTGGCGCTATAGATCTGGGTCACAATCTTTTCTATATACGTCTACTCACCAATAATGAGGTGAGGTTCGGCATTCTTTTTGAAAGATTTGAGATAATTTGGCGGGCTCTCGGCTTGAGGCTCTTTACAGGGCTATTTACTTTTTTGTGGTCTCTGCTATTTATTATACCGGGAATTGTTGCAGCCTATAGTTACTCAATGTCGTTTTATTTAATGGCGGAGTATCCCGGAACAGGTATTGTGGACGCAGTAGATCGCTCAAAACTCCTTATGAGGGGTAACCGAATGCGTCTCTTTTTCCTGGACCTGAGCTTCATTGGGTGGGGCTTTCTTTGTATACTCACATTTGGTATAGGTTTCTTATGGCTGACACCATACATCCATGCGTCTCGGACAGCTTTTTACTTGGATATCTCTAGACAGGCTGAGCAGTTTCAGAATAGCCAAGAGTTCTAATAAAATTAATAGCGCCGCCCAAGTGGGCGGCGCTATTAAAGTCTTGTACTTTGCCATAAATACAGTTATAATGCATCTATGCGCTTTTGCGCGGGTAAAAATACATAACATTCATAGGAGAGTGAAAGAGTGCCCGAAGTCGTAAATCCCGTCGAGGGGAAAAAGGAGGCAATTAAGTTTGCCGCTCTAGAGTTTGCTTATTGGTCTGCAATGTCTGTAGGAAGCTTTCTTACTGTTTTTCTCCAAGGAATTGGTTTCTCAGCGTCAATGGTTGGCGTTGTCAACGCACTAAACTCTGCTGTGGGAATTGTATCCGGTCCGGTGTGGGGTATGTTGAGTGACAAGATGCAGTCCATTAAACGCACCATGATCACCTGCCTAATCTGTGCAATGGCTTTGCAACTGTTTATTCCTGTAAGCTCTGATTACACTGTATTTGGTGTGCCACTCATTATAATCTATCTGCCTCTGCGTGCTTTTTTCAACAGTCCCACCACGGTTTTGTTGGACATCTGGGCT
>CAZIVK010000075.1:0-7051 GCA_964542515.1 uncultured Oscillospiraceae bacterium
AATTCTAGGCAGGATTCCATTTGACGCTGAACTAGGAACAATAAATTCAAATGCAGAAATTGCAGTTCATAGAAACGAGAAATACCGGGAATTGTTTTCTTTTCTGCTTCAGACGGTGACAGAGGAGGTGCAACATGAAGCAACTATTAATCCTTAGTGGAAAAGGCGGCACCGGAAAGACAACCATAGCAAGTGCGTTTATAAAGCTTTCTGACGCCAAGGCTTATGCGGACTGTGATGTGGATGCTCCCAACTTGCACCTCATAACCGGGTGGAATGTTGAACCCGAAAAATCAGATTATTATGGGTTGCCAAAAGCAGAGATAAACTCCGAGCTGTGCATACAATGTGATCAGTGCAGGCAAAACTGCCGATTTGATGCTATTTCAATAAAGGGAACTTATATTGTTAACCCTTTTGCATGTGAAGGTTGCGGTGTTTGTGCGTATGTATGTCCGGTTGAAGCAATAACTTTGGCGCCGGCAGTTGCCGGAGATTTAATGCTATACTCAGATAAGAAAAAAGTGTTCTCAACTGCTCAGCTCAAAATGGGTAGTGGTACCTCCGGAATGCTTGTCACCGAGGTTAAAAAACAAATGAAATCAGCTGCTGTTGGTGATACTTTGTCCATCATTGATGGATCTCCCGGAATAGGCTGCCCTGTCATTGCATCTTTGAGCGGCGTGGACATGGTATTAATTGTTGCTGAGCCCTCCATATCTGGTATCAGCGATATGGAGCGTATTATAAACACTGCAGGAAAATTCGGAACAAAGACAGCGGTATGTGTGAACAAATATGACACTAACATTGAAAACACGGTAAAGATTGAACAGTTTTGCAAACAACAGGGACTGCCTTTTATCGGTAGGATCCCGTTTGATTCCAACGCAGTTAAAGCTATTAATAGCGGTCAAACTATTGTAGACATAAACTGCACATCAGGCACGGCAGTTAAAGAGATTTATGACAAAGCGGTGATCTTACTTTCCGAAGAAGGTGGTGGCTAAAATTCATGCTAATTAAAACTTTAGTGGAAAACACATCCATATCAAAAGATTTCGGTAGTGAGCATGGTCTTAGCCTGTATATAGAGACAAAGAGCCACAAGATTTTGTTTGATGTAGGTGCAAGCGAGTTGTTTCTACAAAATGCTAAAAAGCTAGGGGTTAATATTGCAGATATCAATTTTCTTGTAATTTCCCACGGACACAATGATCATGGAGGAGGATTAAAATCATTCATACAAGCAAATAAAACGGCTGAAATCTTTCTGCACCAAAAGGCTTTTGAAAAGCATTACTCCTCTAAACCAGATGATGTGTTAGCTTATATTGGACTTGAGGACGGGTTGAAGCAAAATAAGCAAATTGTACTCACCTCAGACAGATTCTTCATCAACAGCGGAATCCAGGTATTCTCCAACATCATCCAAAGAGTACCACTGCCAAAATCAAATATTGGATTGCTTACAAAAACCAACGGAATAACAGAAGACGATACCTTTACCCACGAACAAAATCTCGTGATAGTGGAAGATGGAAAGACACTTTTAGTAACAGGCTGTGCTCATAACGGCATAATAAATATACTTGAGCATTTTTACACCCTTAGAGGACGTATGCCCAACTATGTGATAGGTGGATTTCATCTCTCCAGCCGCTCCGGAGGCAATGAGGACTTTGATATGATAGATAAAATTGGCAAATACCTACTAGAGACAAAAGCAAAGTATTTTACCTGCCATTGCACAGGAATAAAAGCCTATGAAAGGCTAAAATCAGTTATGGGTGATAACATCAATTATCTTCCAACCGGAAGCAAAATTGAGATTTAGTTACTAAGAGCTATAGAGCCAAAGAGGGTGATTTTCCATGAAAGAGTTTAGCTTGTTCACCTGGATTTCAATTTTCGCAATTGGTGCAATGCTAGTAAATAGCTTTGGAATTTGGGCTATGTATAAAAATCGTGAATGGGTGGAAAAAACGAAAGAACACTGTATGTGTTTTGCCGCAGGGATTCTTATTTCATCACCGTTGATAATGACTTTCCCTCAAGCCCTACAAAAAAATACATATGCAGGATTTGCAGCACTAACAGGATTTATATTCATGTATTTCAGCAATAAGATTATCAAGTATAAAACAAAGCAAAGAGAGATAGCTTTTGGTATTACAGCAATTGAAGGAATTCTAATTCATTCGCTAATGGATGGAGTTGTATACACAGTCACTTTTAGTATTAGTCCTGTAATAGGAATACTTACTGGTGTTGGTTTAGTCGTTCATGAGTTTGCCGAAGGTATTATAACGTTTTCCATGCTACTAAAAGGAGGATTAGACGAAAAGAAAGCTGGTATTTACGCTTTTCTCGTAGCAGCACTAACAACCCCTATCGGCGCATTTGTCACATATCCACTTGTTCGGGAGCTAAGTAGTCACGTATTAGGACTGTCACTGGGATTTGTTTCAGGTGTTTTGATATACGTTTCAGCAGCACATTTACTCCCCGAGGCAAGTGAGCATGAAAAAAAGCACTCTGTCCTTGCATTTATATTAGGAGTTGCCTTTGCATTTTTTATAATGTTCACTAAGCATTAAGATCTAGGAAAAAATAGTAAATTGAGATAAGGAGCAAAATTATGAGCGATAATTGCAATCAAAGCTGCAGTAGCTGTTCGGAGGACTGCGCAGAAAGACAAGAAGAAAAAGCTGATTTTACCGAGAAACTGCATGAGATGAGTAGCGTAAAGAAGGTTATAGGCGTTGTCAGCGGAAAAGGTGGAGTTGGCAAATCACTTGTTACTTCAATGCTTGCTGTTTTAATGAACAGGATGGATTATCACACCGCCATTCTTGATGCCGATATAACAGGGCCTTCCATCCCTAAAGCATTTGGTATCAAAGAAAAAGCTGCAGGCAGTGAATTAGGGATATTTCCTGTTAGAACTAAGACCGGAATTGACATCATGTCTGTGAATTTGCTTCTGGAAAATGATACTGATCCAGTAGTTTGGAGAGGTCCAATTATTGCTGGTATGGTTAAGCAATTTTGGTCAGATGTTATCTGGAACGATATAGATTTTATGTTCATTGATATGCCACCTGGTACCGGTGATGTTCCACTTACGGTATTTCAATCTATTGCAGTTGATGGTATTATAGTAGTGACATCTCCGCAGGAGCTTGTGTCAATGATTGTATCAAAGGCTGTTAAAATGGCCAAGATGATGAATGTACAAATTATTGGCTTGATAGAAAACATGTCCTACTTTAGATGTCCGGATAACGGTAAAGACTATCAAATATTTGGCGAAAGCCATATTGAAGAGATATCTGATAAACATAATTTGAAGGTCCTTGCTAAACTACCTATTGACCCAAGAATCTCCGCAGCGTGTGACAAGGGTATGATAGAGCTTTTCGATGGCAACTGGCTTGACCCAGTGGTTAAAATTTTGGAAAAAATGGAGGAAATTGATATGATGAAAATAGCTGTAGCAAGTGAAGGCGGAATGGTGACTGAGCACTTTGGACACTGCAAAGACTTTATGTTTTTTGAAACCCAAAATGATAAAATTCTCAAAAGTGAAACCATTGCTAACCCTGGACACAAGCCTGGATTCTTGCCTAATTTCCTTGCCGATCATGGTGTAAATGTCATCATCAGCGGTGGTATGGGAGGAGGCGCAGTTGAAATTTTCAACGAACGTAACGTTGAAGTTGTAGTAGGAGCATCCGGTGACGCAAAAACTGCTGTTGAAAACTACCTGAAGGGTAATCTCAAAACGACTGGTTCCGTTTGTCACGAACATCAACATCACGATGAATGTGAAGAATAATTAGGAGGTAACAAAATGGCAAAATACGTATGTTCTGTTTGCGGCTTTATTTACGATGAAGCCGAAGGTATCCCCGAAGCAGGCATTGCTCCGGGAACAAAGTGGGAGGATCTACCTGATGATTGGGTCTGTCCACTCTGCGGTGCAGAAAAGTCTGAGTTTGAGATACAGGGTGAACCAGCGGCACCTTCTAACGAGGAGCAAATACCTGTAAATGAGTCACATAGTGATATGAAGGAGATGTCTTCATTACAGGTAAGCGCACTTTGCACAAATCTTGCACGCGGGTGTGAAAAACAGTACAAACCTGAGCAGGCAGCTCTTTTTAGGGAGTTGGCGGGATATTTCAAGTCGGCATCAGAACCTGCTAAAGAACCATCTCTTGACGAGCTCATTGATTTAATTGAAAGCGACCTTAATGAGGCCTTTCCGAATGCCAACTCCGTGGCAGCGGATGCCAAGGATAGAGGGGCACTCCGTGCTTTAGTTTGGAGCGAGAAGGTTACTAAGATTTTGAAATCTCTATTAACTAGATATCAAAAAGCGGGTGACGCAATGCTGGAAAATACTGGCGTCTACGTATGTACCATCTGCGGATTTATCTACATAGGGAACGCTTTGCCGGAGGCCTGTCCGGTTTGTAAGGTACCAAATTGGAAATTTGAAGAGATTAAGGGGAGGTAGAAAAATGGCTGATAAATATGCAGTAAGAAACATTCGCTTGTGTACAAAGGACTGCCTGTGCCTTTATGTGTGTCCCACCGGGGCTACAGATACTGAAAACAGTATTATTGATGTTGCTAGTTGCATTGGCTGTGGAGACTGTGCAGATGCTTGCCCATCAGGTGCAATTTCTATGGTGCCAAAGGAATATCCAAAACAACAGGATAAGACTGAAGCCGTTGTTAACGCACTTAAAAAACTTATGAGTAGCAAATCGGTACAGGAAAATATTGCTGCGGGACTACCCGGAAGGCTGGCTGCAGCTATTGAAAAGTCCAATCATATTATGGCTGAGGATATTATCCGTGAGGCGGGGTATATGCTGCCCCAAAGCAATAATGCCAAAGAGTTCCTACAATCCCTCCTTGATCAAAAGCACCCGGATGGATTTCCTGAAGAAACCGCAAAGAAATTATTGGAAGCTTTTAGTGGTAAAGTGGAGAGCAATGAAATGGGCAGAACCAAGACATATGAAAATTTAATGACAGCATTTACCGGAGAAGCAGAAGCAAACAGAAAATATACAGCCTATGCCAAGAAAGCCGAAAAGGACGGAAAAATGAATGCAGCCAAATTATTTAGAGCTGCTGCTGATGCTGAGACCCTCCATGCTTTGAAACACTTTGAAGTAGCAGGAAAAATAGGTTCAACTGCTGAAAACTTGGAGGACGGTGTTAGAGGAGAAACCTACGAATATAAGGAGATGTACCCTGACTTTGTAAAAGAAGCTGAGGCAGTAGGAAACAAGGCTGCGGTGATGACCTTTACATTTGCAATGAAAGCAGAGGAGGTTCATGCCGGACTTTACCAGGAGGCATTAGAAAACCTAGACCAGACAGAAGAAGTATTTTACTACCTCTGCCCTGTCTGTGGAAACATAGAAAAATATCGGCCGGAAAAATGCAGTATATGCGGTGTTCCAGGAACTAAATTTATAAAATATTGACTTTATTTCAAGTTTTTGATACAATGTTTAAGAATTTAATACTGATTTAAATCCGGTTGGGCAAACTTCTTTTTTGAGATGTTTGTTTCAAGATTGTAGCTTAGGGTGGAGGCTTCGTAAGAAGTCATCCACCCTTTAACTTTTACCGAAACGAAAAATAATGAAGGTGTAATATGGGCAGCAACAACAGTGGGTTACTCTCTTCTCTTCTACTCAGAAAGCTTCAAAAGAGACTCTCCCCCGCACAAATTATTGTATTTAGTTTTCTACTCATTATCATAGTTGGAGGGCTTCTTTTGTCCCTGCCCATTTCACACGGAACAGACGTTTATGTATCTGTATTGGATGCTTTTTTCACGTCTGTTTCTGCTGTTTGCGTTACGGGGTTGGTGACCCTTACAACTGCTACAACATGGAGTTTTTTTGGCAAAATTGTGATACTGACCTTAATCCAAATTGGCGGACTTAGCTTGATTACTATTTTCACATTTTTTATGGTTAACATTGGAAAGAAAATTTCTTTAAAAAGCCGTCTAGCTATTCAAACAGCTTTCAACAATTCATCTCTTGGTGGAATGGTACGTATGGTCATACTAATTATTAAAGGTACTTTAATTTTTGAGCTTATTGGAGCGGTATTATTGTTTATATCATTTATGAGCCAAGGGATCATTTGGAACAAAGCACTATTTTACGGAATCTTTCATTCTATATCCGCTTTTTGCAACGCAGGATTTGATATAATCGGTGAAACTAGTTTAGTGAAATATGCTGGTAATCTCGGGATAAATATTGTTATTATGATACTCATTACTACGGGAGGTATTGGATTCACTGTTTGGCAAGATATAGTCATAAAGCTAAAATTTCGCCTTTCAAAACGAACAAAACAAAAAAGTCGTCTTTCGCTTCATACAAAGCTAGCTTTATTTTTTACCGGTGTTTTACTACTATCAGGAACTATTTTCTTTATGGTTACAGAGTATTACAACCCCAACACATTAGGTAACCTTACTATTGGTCACAAGTTATTAGCATCATTGTTTCAATCGGTAACACTGCGCACAGCAGGTTTTGCTACTATCACTCAGGGTGGATTGACGGAGGCATCAAAGTTATTCTCCAGCATTTTGATGATAATCGGTGGTTCTCCAGGAGGAACTGCAGGCGGAATCAAGACGGTCACTATAGCAATCATACTTTGTAGCGTGTGGTCAATCATTAAGGGCAGGAATAAAATAGTGGTTTTTGATCGTGCAATTTCAGTTACAACATTACAAAAAGCTTTAACGGTTACGGTATTGATTATAGCACTGCTATTTGCCGGAACAACAGTTCTGTCATTTACTGAAAATAATGTTGCCTTTCTCCACAGCACATCTGACATACTTTTTGAAGTTGCTTCCGCACTAGGAACCGTCGGACTAAGCACTGGTATTACACCCTTTTTAACGGAAGTGGGAAAAATTGTATTGATGATCTGCATGTTTATCGGTCGCATAGGACCTATTACATTAATTATTTCGTTAGCAACCCGCCTT
>CAZIVK010000076.1:0-6978 GCA_964542515.1 uncultured Oscillospiraceae bacterium
GTTACAAAGACCGCCCTGCAGTAGAATATATGGCCAATACCTGGACCTACACAGAGATGTGGGAGCAGTCATCCCTTGTTGCAAAAGGGATGATTGCCTTGGGCATCCGTCGCGGTACCCATGTAGGAATTTGGGCAAACGATAGGCCAAACACCCTATTTTGTATGCTTGCTCTTCTACGGATAGGCGCTGTCTGCGTAATGCTGAGCACAAGTTTGCCAAAGTTGGAACTAGAAAAACGTCTTTCAAGTACAGACACATCCCATCTACTCTTTGACAACGGCTACAAGGACACAGACTTTAAGACTATTTGTGCAGATATAACGCTCCCCGTCCCTGGTCACAGAATCTCCATTGACACCGTTGACTGCCCAGGGTTTATATCATTGCAAGAGCTTATTGACTTAGGAATCAGAATATCGCACAATGAGTTGAGCAAATATGAGGCTGCCGTAACTGACAAGTGCACTGATTTTTTGCTCTTTACCTCAGGCTCTACTTCCACGCCCAGAGCCGTACAAACAACACACTATTCCCGTCTAAACACGGCACTGATACAAGCTGCCAGCCTCCAAGCCGATGAGACAGACCGCTACTGCATATCCATGCCAATGTTCCACTGTTTTTCATTGACAGGAACTGTCTTAGCAGCTCTTTGCACTGGTGCCTGTGTCTGCTTTCCCAAAGATCGCCGCACACGTACACTACTAACTCTTATTCAGGAGAGCAGGTGTACTATCTTTTCTGGAGTTCCCACACTGTTTTCTGCACTGCTCGCCAGAAAGGACTTTGACACTTGGGACCTATCCTCACTACGTACAGGCATGATCGGTGGATCAAGTTACCCGCCAAAGGTTTTCCAAGAGATTTGCTCGCGCTTTAATTATACATTACTGTCGTCCATGGGCCAAACCGAAGCTACGGCCGGGTATACCTCCTCCTCCATAAATGATCCCATGGACATCCGGTCACAGACTGTCGGGAAGTTCTGGGACAATGTTGAAGGGCGGATAGTTGATCCAAATACCGGAGAGGATGTCCCCCACGGGACTTCCGGAGAAATTTGGATCCGTGGGTTCAACGTCATGGAGGGCTATTATAATGACACTGATCTCACTTCCCAGATACTAACCCATGACGGTTGGTTAAAGACCGGAGATCTTGCACTCCAGGACAATGACGGAAACCTATATCTCTCAGGGCGTCTAAAAGAGGTTATCATCAGAGGCG
The DNA here is from genome assembly GCA_964542515.1 of uncultured Oscillospiraceae bacterium. Lineage (GTDB taxonomy): Bacteria > Bacillota > Clostridia > Oscillospirales > JAAYOS01 > CAZIVK01. The sequence goes on from CAZIVK010000076.1 coordinate 1,231, forward strand.
GAGAGAACATATCCCCCGGTGAAATTGAAATGGTTCTGTCTGAGCACCCCTCAGTCCAAAAAGTAAAGGTAATCGGCATACCCGACCCCCACTATGGTGAAGAAATATGTGCCCTAGTAGTAAAAGACAGCACAGTTTCTGAAAATGAATTACAGGACCTCATATGCTGCCAATTGGAGTCCTTCAAATCACCCCGCTATTTTATCTGCACAGACGAGCTGCCAATGACTCTCAGCGGCAAAGTTGACATTTCCGCATGTAAACAACTGGCTATCAACCACATTGGAAAAAATAATATACATAATGGAGAAAAGTATGAAAACTAAGAAGCTTTCCCGCGGCGTATACCTATTTGTTGCCACAGTAAGCATGCTGTTTGCCGGCATTATCTACGCCTGGTCCATACTTAAGGCCCCACTGGTCGAGGAGTTCGGTTGGACACCATCAGAACTCGCTCTCAACTTTACTCTGACAATGTGCTTTTTCTGCATAGGCGGAATCATTTCCGGATTGGCGCTAAAGCGCATCTCACCAAAGTATGTATTAGTAACAGCAGCAGCACTCGTTTGCGCAGGATTTGTTCTTTCCTCTCAAATAACCGGTAATATTGTACTACTTTACATTTTTTATGGTGTAATGTGCGGTACTGGCATAGGTATGGCCTACAATTCAATACTCTCAGCCACGAACGCCTGGTTTCCTGACAAAAAGGGGCTCAGCTCAGGTGTGCAGATGATGGCTTTTGGTGCAAGTTCTCTGGTTCTCGGGAACCTAGCGGGTATGTTAAACGGACTTCCCGGTTTTGGATGGCGCACCACCTTTACTATTCTGGGCGTCTCTACAGGCATTGTTTTGCTCCTTGCCGGCTTTGTAATTAGGTTTCCCAAGGAGGGCACCACCCTTCCGGTGGCTAAGGCGGACGCCAAAAAAGACCCCGCAACAGCGGAGTCTAAAAATTACACAACATCGGAGATGACAAAGCGGTTTTCCTTCTGGCGCTTTTTCCTATTTTCAATATCAATGGCAGCAGTGGGTAACACCGTAATAAGCCTTGCAAGGGACCTTGCTCTTTCAGTTGGGGCAAGCGCTGCTATTGCAACCACATTGGTGGGTGTCCTCTCCATATGCAACGGCCTTGGACGCCTTATAGCAGGTGCTCTATTTGACTCAGTGGGCCGCAAACGCACCATGGTTTTAGGAAACATCATTACAACATTAGCTCCGCTACTTATACTTGCAGCAATACTCAGTAGCTCGCTCACCCTCTGCATTATAGGGCTGTGCCTAACCGGCATATCCTACGGATTCAGCCCACCAATCAGCTCCGCATTTGTTATGTCCTTCTACGGTGCAAAAAACTTCCCTATGAACTTTAGCGTTGCAAACACCATGTTGATCCCCACATCATTTATTGCCACTTTAGCGGGTTCAATGATTACAACTTCTGGTTCATACGTGTCCACCTTTATTATGCTTATAGGGCTATCCGTGGTGTCCCTTTTCCTCAATCTATCTATTACCCGCGCTTAAGTGGCTAAGGCGCTCTCATACTATTGACGGCCATTCGGATGATATCACGTATTGTCTCCTTGATGAATGCTCTTGTGTCGTCATCCACCTCCTTGAGGGCCTCCAAAACCATGGCTGCTTTCTTGTACCAGTCGTCCGTCAAATCAAATACAGTTGAAGCTTCAGTGGCTTTGAGAATATCAAAGAGGGTTGTGACAAACAGCTCTCTTTTTTCGTCTCCAAATGTCTTGTTCCACTGACTCAATGAACCGCGCATGTGCTGTGAAGCTTTACTGACGGACTGTACGTAATGAAAGTCGTTTCCGTCTATAGCCCAGGTGAATAGGTCGTGCTGTAGAGCCCCAAACCGGCTACACTTTACCACGGAGTAGTTCTCCTGACTCTGTAAAAGCATCCCGACTATGGCCGATTGTGGCAAGGTTTTTTTGATTTTATCCTTCATTACTGCAAATTCACCGCTCGCAAAGACGTCCTCTCTAAAGCCCGGACCGTCATGGCTATAAACCTGCAGAATTCTGTCCTTAATTGAGGAGCCACACTTGATGGATGAGTAGACCGCTACATTACCACCCTTAGAATGTCCCCCAAGTCTCAATGGGCATGACGTAATGCCAGCCACCCATTCAAGGTACTTGACCCCCTCTGTTTGAGCAGGAACAGGACTGGTGTAGGTCATGTTAAAGTCCTCCTTCCAGCCCACTATAGTGGCATCAGTCCCCCGGTACGCCACGTATGCGGTTCCATCCGGCAGGAAAAAAGTGACTGCAGAAAACTGGGTCTCTGCTTCCGGGTCTATTAAGTTTACATAGTAAGAGACTTTTATATCGTTGAACCGCGGACATAGAACTAACTGCTCAAAGAACTTTTTACTATTTCTTACATGGAAAAGCCCATCAAAAAGATCCTCATAGTGCTCCGTCTCAGCAACTGAGAGTATATCAATAGGTTCTGCATTTGCTTCCGTCCCTGGCACAACCCCATCAAACTTCATATATGCCAATTGAGACATTACAAGGCTATCGACTGCATTAAACTCCCTCTGTTGGAAGGTGTCAGTCTGTTCAGAAACATAATCAATTATGTTCTTCATTAATTACCTCACATAAAGCGACCTCAAAGCTTGCATCATCCTGTACCCTACGCTTAGCTGGGCCTTTTGTGCGCCCTCCTGATCGCCGGATTTTTTGACCAAGGTGCCGCTCCATAAGTAGTTTATCTATGTTGTCATCCGTGAATATCAACCCGTTTTGGTTGAGAACTCTGGCTCCCTTGCCCAGCACCATTGCAGCAAGTCCAAAGTCCTGAGTCACAACAATATCCTCCGAGGTGAGGATGCCCATAAGGGCAAAGTCAACACTGTCTGCGTGTTTGTCAACAGTAATAACTGTACTATAACCGTCATTTAACTCGTGTGATGTGTCCACAAGCATTGTAACTGGAATATTCCTTTTCTTTGCCATCTTAACAATAATACTCTTAACCGGACAGGCATCAGCGTCAACAAGTATCTTCATACGGTAAACCCAAGCTCGGACAACCTATCCGTCACCATCTTGATGTCTATGAGCTCGGGGTACTCATTACTTAGTTCAAATATTGATTTGTTTAGATCAATTTCCTTCTTATTCATAACACTGCTCCATTCTAACGTACCGATCTAGGGTATAGCAAGATTAGCATATTTAAGCATATCAGTCAATGTCGAAGTGTGTCAGATTTGCAGAAGTTGTTATTTTGTGTTAAAATATATTACAGTATTAGTTTTTATTATACAATTTGCTCGATTATAAAGGGGGAGAGATCAAGTTGGAGGCAACCAAAATAAGAATCTCCAACCAGGCGGGCAACTGGGAGAGATTCTGCAGAAGGCTGTACCAAGGAGTCGACCTAACAAACGAAGCACGTCTGGCGAGGAGAGCTTGTCGACGTCAACTAGCAAAAATCAAAGGTGGACTTCGAGGTAGTAGGTTCAAATACAAAAAGGAGGTAGTAAAATACTGGAGCAGGTACGGTATAAAGCCAAAAAAGATGTGGTTTGACCTCTACTGTTTTTCTGAAGGAAAATATGATCCACGCTATATTCCCGAGGAACTCTATTGGACAAAAATTTACCCCGCACTAAATCACGTCAGTTTTCGCAACGCATACACGGACAAATGCTTCTATAGGCAGCTATTCCCATATCTCAAGCACCCACGTACATTTATCAAAAACGTAAATAATTGCTTCTATGATTCTAATGGCAATGCTATAGATATAGGCACCGCGGCGGAACTTCTGTTATCCGAGGATCAGTTTGTAATAAAGCCAGCTATACACAGCGGTGAGGGGGTTGACATTTTTTTCTACGATAAGCAGTCCGACTGCAATATTGACCTCACCGGGCTACTTCTGAACTATAAATCGAACTTCATTGTTCAGGAAAATGTACAACAGCACCCCACCCTATCTCTTTTGCACAAGGAATCACTTAACACTATCCGTACCATCTCTTTTCTCTATAGAGGCGAGGTACATATTTCTTCATCCATTTTGCGTATGGGTATATCGGGCTCAAGACTGGACAACTTTTCTGCAGGCGGGCTCGCTTGTCCCATAAATACAGAAGGCCAACTTACAAAATACGCAGTCGATAGACTATCCTGCCGCTACTCACAGCATCCCGGCGGTACCGTCTTTGAAAATCTATCTATACCCTCATACGATCGTATTTTGGACTCAATCCGCAGAGCACACAGGGATATCCCACACTTCCGCATCATTGGCTGGGATTTTACGGTTGATGAATCAGGCGACCCTGTCTTTATAGAGTATAACGGAGGCCCTGCGCTAAATCAGATCAGTTGTGGTCCCCTGTTTGGTGACTTAACAGAATCTGTACTCAACACAATCTTCCTGGGAGCCCCAGAATTCTAAAATATATATTTGAGAGGAGAAATGCACATGCGTATATCAATTCTAGGAGCAGGCAACGGTGGGACAACCATAGCAGCCGACCTCAGCCTTAAAGGCCACGATGTTACACTTATAAAGACCTCAAACGCTATGCATGATAGGAATTTTAACCACCTACTAAACAACAACGGAGAGGTCCGTTTCATAGAAGATGGCAACACAAAAGTGACTCATATAAAGAGTGTCTCGCGGGATCTTTCCCTCATATCGGACACCGAGGTTATCATAATTTACATTCAAACAAACTACCACGAGGATCTTATAAAGCGCATAAAACCCCACCTCAGAGACGGGCAAATCCTGTTATTGAATCCTGGATACCTGTCCACGGCATATGTACTAAAACACTGTACAGGCATTGATCTAACAGTTGTAGAGGCCCAGAGCTCATTTATAGACTGCAGAATTACAGAGCCCGGTACCGTGCGTGTCTGCTTTCGAAATGTTAGAAACCCCCTGGGTGTTTATCCCAGGAGGCATTTAGAGCAAGCAAAAAAAGTTTTAGGCAAAATTGGGTATCCATTCAGCTATGTTAATTCAGTCATTGAAGCTGCTCTGCACAACCCCAATCTTATTGTTCATACAGTTGGAGCAATAATGAGCATCCCTCGTATTGAATATTCCAAAGGTGATTACTGTATGTACAAGGAGGTTTTCACCCCAACCGTCTGGAACATCCTTGAGGCACTAGATAAAGAAAAGATGGATGTACTGGAAAAACTCGGAAGTAGCCGCCTGTCATATGTTGAGGCATGTAAGCACCGCAATTCTTTAGACGACACTCGGGACGCCAAAGAGGTCTTCTTTTGGTACGCAGGTATGCCAACCCGCGCAAACGGTCCAATTGTAGCCGACTCACGTTACATCACAGAAGATGTCCCTCAGGGCCTCGTAATGCTTGAAGCCTTAGGGGAGGAGCTGGATGTGAACACAAAAATATGTTCGTCCCTAATTGATATTTCATCCGCCGCTTTACAACGCGACTTCCGCAAAGAAGGACGCACCCTGGAACACCTTGGTAAAGACACCATAGAACATATACTGTTGGACAGCAAGTCTTAACCGTTTGCTTCCTCATCCCCCGAAGGCTCAGACGAAGGCTCAGACGTAGGTTCGGTAGTAGGCTCAGTAGTAGGCTCAGTAGTAGGCTCTGCCGACGGTTCCAGTGATAACTCTACCGATGGCTCTGGCGTAGGCTCTGGCGTAGGCGTTGGCGTAGGCGTTGGCGTAGGCGTTGGCGTAGGTGTTGGTGTTGGCTTGGGC
>CAZIVK010000077.1:0-6969 GCA_964542515.1 uncultured Oscillospiraceae bacterium
ATAGAACACAAATCACTCACTCTCAAATGGAAGGGGAGTTCCAACCAACGCGTCATAGACCTAAACAAAACAAGGGAAGCAGAGCAAATAGTACAATACACCGAACCCACACCTTTCTCAGACTTCACAAGACCCCGTTGGAGCTAAATAAAGCATAACTTGCGCTTTGTGTACATACCTTTTATTGAATGGGGGTATGTACATGAAGCGCAATTTCCATGTATTTTACATAAGACGTGAATGGACCTTTGCAGCAATAATACTTCTGGCAGTGGTAACTATAGCCATAATCTTCTCAAGCCCGGCCATAATGGGGGTATCCGCCGCAAAACGTGAACTCCCTATTTACTGCGTCAAAAAGGATGAAAAAGTAGCTTCCCTCAGCTTTGATGCTGCATGGGGAAACGAGGACACAGTGCAACTCATAGAGATCCTTGAAAGATACGACGTAAAGGCCACATTCTTTGTAGTAGGTGACTGGGTCACTAAATACCCTGAATCAGTCCTACAGCTACACGAAGCCGGCCATGAAATAATGAACCACTCAGATAAACACAAACACATGCCCCAACTCAGCCGAGACGGCATCACAAATGACATAAACTCCTGTAACGACAAAATAGAAAAGATAACCGGTGTCAGACCAACCCTCTTCAGACCACCCTACGGCGATTACGACAACAAACTCATCACAACAATCAAATCCATCGGTATGGAAACAATCCAGTGGGATGTAGACAGTCTAGATTGGAAAGACTTAGCAGCCCCAGACATACAAAAAAGAGTCCTAGACCGCGTAAAACCCGGCTCAATAGTCCTCTTCCACAACGCCGCACTACATACCCCAGCAGCACTACCCGGTATCATTGAAAAGCTCCAAGCCGATGGATATGACCTCATAAAAATTTCAGAACTTATACACACAGGTGACTACACCATAGACCACGAAGGTAGACAACATCCTGTGCCATAAAAAATAGTGGTCACCCACTGGTTGGGTGACCACTATTTTTATGTAGTAATAATTATACCAAGCTTAGTGCAAGGTCAGCGGCTGAGGCGGCGTCTTCGGCGTATCCGTCGGCACCTATGGATTTTGCAAATTCAGCTGTGACGGGAGCTCCACCTATCATGACTTTTATATTATCACGGACGCCTGCTGTTTTGAAAGCTTCAATGGTTTCTGGGAGGGCGGGCATTGTGGTGGTGAGTAGGGAGGAGAGTGCAACTATTTTGGCGTCTGGATTGTCTTTTATGGCTTGGACAAAGGTTTCTGGTTCTACGTCAACACCCAGGTCTATAACTTCAAAGCCGGCACCTTCAATCATCATAGCAACAAGGTTTTTACCGATGTCATGAAGGTCTCCAACAACTGTACCAATTAGAACTTTTCCGATGGGCTCAATACCTTTGGCTGAGAGGTGAGGCTTAAGAACTTCCACACCTTTTTTCATTGCGCGGGCGGCAACCAGCATTTCAGGAACAAATATCTCATTATTCTTAAACCTTTCACCGACGACTGCCATGGCGGCAATCATGCCCTCGTTTAGAATAACGCCTGCATCTATGCCTTCTGCTAGGGCTTCTTCAACCAAACCACCGATAATTTTTGATTTACCTTCCTCAACTGCGAGGGTAATTTCTTTAACTTTTGACACTGTTTCTTCCTCCTTATATGGTATGTTAATTGTCTTTTATGGGACCGATACGACCTTTTCTGTACGATTTAATAAAGTCAATGCAAAACTCGTCGTTTTCCAGCAGTGCGTCTGTAGCCAGAATAATTCCGAGCATATCACGGTTTAAGGGGTCTACTATAGCACAGTCCATTCCAGCGTTCATTGCCAAAGCCATAAATGCCATGTTGATGCTTTTCCTTACAGGTAGTCCGAAGGATATGTTGCTAAGACCGCTTGTAATATGAACTTTTGGGTACCACTCCCTGAGTTGTGATGTGCATTCGGTAAACTTGGTCATGGTTTCACAGTCTGTGGAGAGGGTAATAACTAGAGGATCAATATGTATACGGCTATCTGAGATGCCATATTCCTTAGCCTTTGCCATGATATCCTTAGCTATAGCCAGGCGTTTTTCAGTGGTGTTTGGAATGCCTCTCTTATCACACAGGAGTGCAACACACTGCCAGCCGGTGTCCGCTATTGCGGAAAATACAATATCAATCTTTTCGCCTTCAAGTGATACGGAGTTAATTATGCCATCCCGGTTACAGAAGGGTATGCAAGCCACACAGGTATTGGGGTTAGGGCTGTCTATACATATTGGGACGTCACAGGCATCCTGAACAATGTCTATAAGCCATTTCATGGTTTCAACTTCAATGTCCTCCGAGACCGAGGCACAGACATCAATGTAATCCGCACCGGCATCAGCTTGCTTTATAGCTAGTTTACGGATATGCTTTTCATTTTTATTGGCAATTGCCTTTGCAACGGATGGAATGGATCCGTTGATCTTTTCACCGATAATGATCAAAATAACAAATTCCTTTCCCTTTTATAGTCAGATCTATTTACTGTAGAGTACGCGGCTGCTCTCATTTAAATAATCAAAGAATTTAGCTGTGTGAGGCTGGAGGACACTGGCAGAGCAGATAATATTGCGGTCTTTGCCGTACTCCTCCACAAATTGTGCGGCAATAGAGCGGACTTCCTCATCCGAAACCTCCTCAAGGGGTAGGGAAGGTCTAACGCCAAAAACTAGTTTATCACCGTATGTTTCAATGAGCTTTTTGACGTCATTCATCTCCTGAGGCGTCCAGGCGTCTATACCGGCTTCAATCATTGCGGGGACAAGGAGCTCGTTCTTACCACAACTGTGGAAATCAAAGAACATACCGCGGCTGTGAGCGGACTTTACAACTCTGGATAAGTAAGGTACTAGCATTTCACGTGCTGTGTTAAGTGAGAAGAAGGGTGCGCGTTGGGATCCCCAGTCATCATGGAAAAGGATTATGTCAGCGTTGTAATAGGTCTTTATCTTTTCAAAGAGCTTGTCATAGAATATGCAGAGGGCGTCAAAGAGCCTGTGGACACTGTCCTGTTCATCCTCGTCAATTATAGCGAGGGCGGCGTTTTCAAAGTCCACAAAGGAAATTAAGCGCTCAAACAGGCCGTTCATTACCCAAACGAGGGTAAGTTTGTCCGGTGACTGTAGTGCCTTGTTCTTTTCTGCACTAGCCGCCCAGTCCATAGCGTCAAGGTCAGGGAAGCTTATGTATGATTCCCATTTGGTGATGTCAGGGACCTTGGGTGCACCGGGTCTGACCATAGAGCCGTGCGCTGTTGGGATATAGACCCACTCAACTCCAAACCAGTCGGTTCCACCTGCTAATGCCAGGTCGAGAGGATCAGCGTCAATTACAAACCCACGCGCTACGTTGTCAGGAACCACTTTGGGAGCTAGAGTTACATAAGCTGCTGAAGAGGGCATCCACAGAGGCTGCTTCCCGGATAGAAGGAGTCTGAGGTTATCAGCGGGTGATATTGGTGTGTTTCTTTCCAATTCCAACTATCTCCTTTTCTATATTTTGTTATATTTTTATTATATCCCCCAGGATAACACTTGTCAATAACTGGACAATGTTCTCTTGGCAATATTGACGACATTTTTGATCAGAACACTTGTTGTTACAGTTCCAACACCACCCGGTACAGGGGTTATGGCATCAACAATTGGTGACACCGAGTCAAAGTCCACATCCCCACAGAGCTTGCCTTGGTCGTTTACATTAATGCCGACATCAATTACCACCTGGCCAGGGGATACATAGTCCCCATTGACAATTCCTGCACGTCCGGCTGACACAATGAGAATATCGGCTTTTTTGCAGACTGATTGCATGTCTTTTGTGCGTGTGTGACAGACGGTGACTGTGGAATTCCGCTTCATCAGCATTAGGGCTGCAGGTTTTCCAACAACTAGACTTCTGCCAACAACTGTTATGTTTTTTCCACTAAGATCAATACCATAGTGGTCAAGTATCTCTATGCAAGCTTGAGGGGTACATGGATTGAAACCAATGTCACTGCCGGTGTAGGTTCCAATCATTGAACTATCTGTAATTCCATCAATGTCCTTTGCCGGTAGAAGTGCTTGCCTTGCTGCATTGTCATCAATGTGCTTTGGCAGTGGCCTGAATAGAAGAACACCATGCACAGACAGGTCAGCATTAGCTTTTTTTATTACATCAATTAGTTCATCCTGTGTTGCATCACCCGCAAGAACAACTGACTCAACCTCTACGCCAACTGTTTTAGCGCGTTTTGTAGCGCCGGTTTCGTAGGAGATATCATCCTCACGATCTCCCACTCTTATTGTCATAAGTTTGGGAGTGATACCCTGTTCCTTTAATGCAGCGACATCAGTGCTGATTGATGCCTTCATTGCTTTGACAACTTCTTTGCCTGAAAGTAATGTAGCCATTTATAACCTCCACGAATTATTTTATTCTATCAAGGACGCTGTTATATATATCGTCCGCTTTTTTGCTGTAATTTTGGATCATGTGATCAGCTTTCGAGTTAATTTCTTCCGCATATGGACGGTCCTTCATGGCCTTAGTATTAATAAAAACATTTAGACTTGCGCCTATTAATGCAGCTTTGCAGAATGTCACACCAACGCCTGCGTCACTTATAGCAATTAGGCTGCCTTTTTCGGCAAATTTCTTGTGAAGGTCTATAGCATTACAGCACCTCTCCATAATCTCTAGGGGTACTGAGGTGGCCTCTCGGAGCGCTATCTCCATAATTCTGGCCTTTTCAGCCTTTTCCTCATCGGTTTTTCGGGGGAGACCGTATGCCTTTGACAGCGGCTCAAAAGCTTGGGCATCGCGCTGTACAAGTGAGAGGAGTTCATTTTGGAGGTTTGTTGCTGTCTCCTTGAGACGGAGCATCTCATCCTCTACATCCTTGTACTTTTTCTTTCCTACTGTAAGTGATGCCACCATGTTACCCAGGGCCATACCGACAGCCCCCACTAGGGCAGAGGCACCGCCACCGCCCGGTACGGCTGAGCTACCTGAGAGAACATCCACAAAATCCTTACAGCTTTGATCTATAAATTCCATATCAAATTTTCTCCTTAAAACAGCCCGGATATTTTACCGGTGGTGTCCACGTCTATCTTTTCTGCTGCAGGTACCTTGGGAAGCCCTGGCATTGTCATAATGTCACCGGTCAGAGCAACTATAAATCCGGCACCAGCTGAGATCTTTAGATTCTTGATGGTCAGTTTAAAGCCATCAGGCGCACCTAAAAGTTTTGGATTGTCTGAAAAACTGTACTGTGTCTTAGCCATACAGATGGGTAGCCCTCCGTATCCAAGACGTGCAAGTTTTTTCATCTGAGTTTTGGCCTGTGGAAGTATATCAACCGAACCGGCATGATAAATACGCCCGGCTATAGCATTAATTTTTTCCTCTATAGTGTCGGCGAGGTCGTAAGAGAATGTAAAGCTATTTGGAATTTCACAAATACGTACAACTTCCTCAGCAAGAGTCATTCCACCTTCACCGCCTTTTCCCCAAACATCGGTCAGTGCTACGTTGACTCCCAGCTCCCGGCAGCGGTCCTCTACAAGTTTGAGTTCTGCGTCTGTATCAGTAGGGAAGCGGTTGATTGCAACAACAGCGGGTAGGTTGTAGACAGTTGTGATGTTTTCTACGTGCCTCAGGAGGTTGGGCAGTCCTTTCTCAAGGGCCTCCAGATCCTCAGTGGCGTACATTGCTTTGTCAACACCACCGTGATGTTTTAAGGCACGTACGGTTGCTACAACTACAACGGCATCAGGTTTGAGGTCTGCAAGACGGCACTTAATGTCCAGGAATTTTTCAGCACCCAGATCAGCACCAAAACCAGCCTCTGTGACAACGTAATCTGCAAGTTTTAGTGCGGTTTTTGTGGCTATTATTGAGTTGCATCCGTGGGCAATATTGGCAAAAGGTCCGCCATGTACAAAGGCCGGGGTGTGCTCAAGTGTCTGGACAAGGTTGGGCTTGAGGGCGTCCTTGAGGAGCGCAGCCATGGCACCCTGTGCGTTTAGATCTCCAGCAGTGACCGGCTTTTTTGAGCGGTTATAACCAATAACTATATTTGAGAGCTTTTCTTTTAGGTCGCTGATGTCCTTGGAGAGACATAGGATAGCCATAACTTCACTTGCAACGGTGATGTCGTATGAGTCCTCACGGGGAACTCCGTTTGATTTTCCACCCATACCGTCCACAATAAAGCGGAGCTGGCGGTCGTTCATATCAACGCAGCGGTTCCAGGTGATCTGAGTGGTGTCTATGTCCAGTGAGTTACCCTGGTAGATATGATTGTCTATTAAAGCTGCCAGAAGGTTATTTGCGGCCCCTATGGCGTGCATGTCGCCTGTGAAGTGGAGGTTTATATCCTCCATAGGAACAACTTGGGCATATCCTCCTCCGGCTGCTCCACCTTTAACTCCAAATACCGGACCGAGAGAGGGCTCACGCAAGGCTACCATGGACTTCTTACCGATCTTTCTGAGTCCGTCTCCAAGGCCTACAGTTACGGTAGTTTTTCCTTCTCCAGCAGGGGTTGGTGTGATGGCGGTAACCAGTATTAGCTTGCCATTGGGGTTTGCGCTGATATCCGACAGGATGTTGTAGTCCACTTTAGCTTTGTAGTTTCCGTAAAGCTCAAGGTATTGCTCATCAATGTCTGCCTTTTCAGCTATTGCACGTATATCGGCCATGGGGGTAGACTGTGCTATTTCAATATCACTTCTGTAACTCATATAATAAAGTCTCCTTTAACAATATAGTTTACTTAATACTCTGAGGGCATCCCTTCAATTTCAGCCATAGAGAAGACGGGGCCGTCTATGCACACGTATCTGCGCCCTATGTTACATTTTCCGCATTTTCCCACTCCACATGTCATGCGCATTTCCAGTGATGTTATGATCCGTTCCTTTGGTAGGCCC
>CAZIVK010000078.1:0-6806 GCA_964542515.1 uncultured Oscillospiraceae bacterium
GGAACAGTATTTACTATGTCAAGTTGATAGGAGTTTTCCTACACTGGATTTCTACAAATCCCTTGAGCATATGTAGACTAAGATAAATGAGGAGACATCCGTGAACAAACTATATGAAAAATCTATTAGAACGCTGGAGCTACCAAGTATACTAAAGATGCTGTCTCAAAAGGCCGTGTGCGATGTTGCAAAGGAGAGGTCCCTAGAAATCAAGCCTACAGACGACCTTCTCGACGCCCAAAAGTTGATGGATGAGACAGCGGCCGCAGTTAAGATGATAGAGCTGCACGGCAAACCCCCTTTCAGCAGCAGTGTAAAGGACTTGGGAGGCTCGGTACGGCGCGCGGAGTTGGGTGGTACGCTCAGTATGCCTGAACTCCTTTCTGTTGCGTCTTTACTTACAACTACAGGTAGAGTCAAATCCTATCTGCAGGAGGACTCTGAGGGCACATGTCTAGACTATAAGTTTTTCAGGCTGACCCCAAACAAATACCTAGAGGATAAAATTACAACCTCCATAATAAGCGAGGAGGAGATGGCGGACAATGCAAGCTCCGAGCTCTACACCATTCGCAGAAAAATCCGTGTTGCAAACTCAAAAGTGAGGGATACACTACAGCGGATCATATCGTCACAGGCGTACTCAAAGTTCCTTCAGGAGGCTATTGTGACGCAGCGCGGGGGACGTTTTGTTGTGCCCGTTAAGAGTGAGCACAAAGGAAATCTCCCCGGAATGGTCCACGACGTGTCCTCCAGCGGAGCAACATTTTTTATTGAGCCCATGCAGGTGGTGCAGCTGAACAACGAAGTCCGGGAGCTCCTCGTGGATGAAAAGAAGGAGATAGAGCGGATACTGGCTGAGCTGTCAGCGGATGTGGCGGACCACGCAGAGGGCATTACGGAAAACTTCACGGTACTTGCGGGACTTGACCTAATTTTTGCCAAAGGTAAGCTGGCCTATGATATGCGTGCTATTCAGCCGGAAATCAGGGACACAGGAGCTGTTTATTTTAGAAACGCACGCCACCCACTGCTTGACAAAAACACGGTGGTTCCTATATCGGTTAGCCTCGGGGAGTCATTTGATACCCTTGTAGTGACGGGACCCAACACCGGCGGAAAAACAGTTGCACTCAAAACAATTGGACTTCTGACGGTCATGGCCTCCTGTGGACTCTTCATACCCGCTGATGACGGCAGCTATGTGTCTGTATTTAGTGGAATATATGCCGATATTGGGGATGAGCAGTCCATTGAGCAATCTCTATCAACATTCTCCTCCCATATGACAAACATTGTGTCTGTTCTGGAAGCTGCAGACCACCGCTCTGTGGTCCTGTTTGACGAGCTTGGTGCCGGAACAGACCCAACTGAGGGTGCTGCACTAGCAGTTTCAATTATAGAAAATACTCGCGCAAAAGGCGCTAAAATAGCAGCTACAACCCACTACGCTGAAATCAAGGAGTATGCCCTTACAACTCCCGGTGTTGAAAACGCATCGTGTGAGTTTGATGTGGAGACACTCCGCCCCACATTCAGGCTCCTGATTGGTATCCCGGGAAAGTCCAACGCCTTTGCCATATCAAAGAGGCTCGGCCTGTCAGACGAAATTATTGAGGGAGCCCGCCAGCGGATGAGCTACGAAAACAGGCAGTTTGAGGACGTGGTAACAACCCTGGAAAATGAGAGGCGCTTATTGGAACGTCAGCGTTCAGATGCAGAAAAGTTCCGCAGAGAGGCCGAACAGACCGCGCTCAGAGCCCGTAAACTCCAGGAGGAGATAGACCGTGAGCGCAACACCGCCAAGGAGAGAGCCACCAAAGAGGCCCAAGCAATCATAGCTGACGCTCGCCGTGAGGTGGACAGCATTCTAATTGAGCTGAATGAGCTCCGCAAACGCACCCAGGATGAAAAGTTTGTTGATGACCTCAATAGGGCAAGGTCAGACTTTAGAGGGCGGCTAAACACATCCCAGTCCAAACTGAAGCCTGAAACAAAAAGGGCGGTCGGCAAAAAACCCAACAGGCCATTAGTTCCCGGTGACATAGTGAGACTCATTAATTTGGGCACTGAGGGGACCGTACTTTCACCTCCCGACGCTAACGGAAACCTCTCAATACAAGCCGGAATTCTTAAGGTAACCCTCAAATTATCTGAAGTTGAGCTTGTGGAGAGAGACTACGCCGCAGAAGCCGTCAAAAAATACGCAAAAACACTACCTCAGAAAAGCTCCGCCTCAGAATCCGAAAGAACAGGCGGCGGAGTAAGATCCGCCAGCACCGAGGTTGACCTCAGAGGAATGGCCACAGATGAAGCTATTCTAAAAATGGAGAGGTTTATTGACGGGGCCATGCTTTCAAACCTAAACACCGTAACAATCATCCACGGCAAAGGCACCGGAGCCCTCCGTTCAGCTGTCCAACAACGCCTCCGCAGCTACCGTGGCATCAAATCCTTCCGCCTCGGAAAGTATGGTGAAGGAGAAGATGGTGTAACAATTGTAGAATTGTGATGGTTTTCTATAAAGTCTGGTTTGTATAAAAGCGATAACAAAAAGTGGGGACAAGCAACAGATTGTGGTAAAACATATGATAAAATATGCAAAGCGCACAAAACAATAAAAAAAGGTTGACTTGACGGCCATTTGTTTGATATCATAGCTGTATCTAATAAACAGCAAATTGCCATGTGTGGCAACTTGGGAGGGAGCGCGTTATGTTTTCACGTGAGGTCTTAATTGATAATCAGGTTGGATTGCATGCGCGTCCGGCGACGTTTTTTATCCAAAAAGCAAATGAATTTAAAAGCGCCATTTGGGTAGAAAAGGACGAGAGACGCATAAACGCTAAGAGTTTACTAGGAGTTCTTTCTCTTGGCATAACAAAGGGGACCACAATCAATCTCATCGCTGACGGAGTTGATGAGGAAGAGGCTATCTACGCTCTGGTTGAACTGGTAAACTCAAATTTCTCGGAATAGTACTAAATCAGATCTGATCCCGTCCTGAGGGGCGGGATTTTGGTATTTAAGCACAATGAATGAAAAAACTCTTACACGTATTAAGGAAAAAGTAAAGACACTGCCCCTTGAGCCCGGCGTCTACATCATGCTTGATGATGACGGTGGGGTAATTTACGTGGGGAAGGCAAAGCTCCTAAAGAATAGGGTTAGCCAGTACTTCCAGGACTCACAGAGTCACAGTACAAAGACACGCACTATGGTCTCAAACGTCAACGACTTTGACTATATTGTAGCACCTAGTGAGTTTGAAGCTCTCTTGATGGAGTGCTCACTAATAAAGCGGCACATGCCAAAATACAACATTTTGCTCAAGGATGGGAAGGGATTTCCCTTTATCCGTGTTGACATGAAGGAGCAGTTTCCAAAGTTTACTATGGAGTCCAAACTCAAAAATGACGGTGCGCGCTATTTTGGACCCTACGGCGGAAGGTATACCACCAAAAAGATTATTCAGGCCCTGACAGGTGCTCTGCAGCTGCCGGACTGTGAAAGAAAGTTTCCCAGAGATATAGGTAAGGACCGCGCATGCCTGAACTACCATATGGGTAGGTGTCTTGCGCCATGTATAGGTAACCTTTCTCAGGAGGACCACATGTCCCTTATAAATGAGGCTGTATCACTACTTGAGGGAAAGTTTGAGCAGGTTCAGAAGTCCATATACTCGGATATGGAGAGGGCCGCAGATGATTTACTCTTTGAAAAAGCGGCAGCACTCCGGGACAGGTATAATGCAATCTCAAAACTGGGGCAGCGTCAAAATGTTGTGAGCGGAGTTCTTGCGGACACAGATGTGGTAGGGTTCTATGACGGAACAAAGAAGTCTATTGCTGTACTACACTATATAGACGGAATGTTGCTTGACAAGGACGTTGAAATTATTGACTCGGCGGTAGAGGGTAGCACTTCTGAAATAATTGACGCCTTTATTACCCAGTACTATGTTGGCAGACCCACGCTTCCCAAGTTTATCTACCTTACAGAGGATGTGGAGAACAGGGAGAGTCTGGAGCAGATGTTCTCTGATACTGTAGGACGTAGGGTGCATATCGAGGTGCCACAGCGGGGTAAAAGGCTTGAAATGGTAAAGCTGGCGGATAAAAATGCCCGTGAGGAGGCGGAACGCCTGACCACACGGATAGACCGCAATATGCGCAACCTAACCTTGCTTGAAAAGGCCCTTGGGATGGAAACTCCCCTGCAGAGAATAGAGGCCTATGATGTCTCAAACCTGGCAGGGGATGATATTGTTGCATCTATGGTGGTGTATGAGGACGGCGTCCCCTTGAAAAAAGACTACAGAAGGTTTAAAATAAAAACAACATCCGGTCAGGATGACTACGGAAGCATGTCGGAGGTAATAACCAGACGCTTCAAACGCTATCTGGAGGATGATGAAAAGTTCTCAAAGTTTCCCGATCTTATACTGATTGACGGCGGTGATGTCCACGCTAAAACCGCAAAGAAAGCCGTAGAGGAACTGGGACTGGATCTTCCTGTGTACGGTATGGTCAAAGACGGCAGACACAGAACCCGCGCACTCATAGACCCCCAGGGCAGGGAGATAGGAATAGTAGCTGTACCTCAACTCTTTGCGTTTATTGGGCGCATTCAGGAGGAGACACATAGGTTTGCCATAGACTACAGCCGCTCACTGCGCAAAAAGAGAATTTACGGTTCAGAGCTGGACAAGATAGAGGGTGTGGGACCTGCCCGCCGTTCAAAACTGCTAAAAAGGTTCAAGAGCATAAAGAACATTAAGAATGCAAGCGTGGAGGAACTCTCAAGCGAGGTACCTCTGCCTGTCGCCGAAGCTATACTCAAATATTACGGAGGAAAATAATGCGAATTATATCAGGAACGGCCAGAGGCCGGAAACTAAATACTCTCGAGGGCAAGCACACAAGACCCACTTCCGAAAAGGTTAAAGAAGCAATGTTCAGCATTATTCAGTTTGATATTGAGGGACGCAGAGTTTTGGATCTTTTTGCTGGGTCGGGACAACTTGGCCTTGAGGCCCTTAGCCGGGGTGCAAGGGAATGTGTCTTTGTTGATAACAGCAGGGAAGCGCTGGAAGTTGTTCGGGAAAATGTAGAAAGATGTCGCTTTCTAGAGTCTTCAAAGCTTGTACTGTCCGACTACTCCACCTTTTTTAAGACCCACAAGGAGGGCTTTGACATTATTGTTGCAGACCCCCCATATGAGGTGAAGAATTACATGGGCATACTTGATATGATATCAGGGTTTGACATGCTCAACAATAATGGTATAATAATGATTGAAAGTCTTGTGGAATCACAGCTCCCTGAGCAAGTTGGGTCACTTAAACGTGGCAGGGAGTATAACTACGGTAAAACTAAACTCACGCTGTATGCACATGCTCAAGAGAGCGTGGAGTAACAAGTCGGAGGCAGTATGATTAAAGCCATATATCCGGGCAGTTTTGACCCGGTTACAGAGGGACACATCAATGTAATCCGCAGGGCATCAAGGATGTTTGACCGTCTTTACGTAACAGTCATGGTCAACACCCAGAAAAACTCACTTTTTTCAGGAGCTGAGAGGGTGGATATGATCCACTCAACTGTAGCTGACTTAGAAAATGTTGAGGTCCTGTATAAGGAGGGTTTACTTGCTGACTTTGCACGTGAACTGGGGGCTGGTGTTCTTGTAAAGGGGCTCCGTACATCCGCTGACTATGAAAACGAGTTTCAAATGTCCCTCATAAATAGAAAGCTTAACCCATCGCTGGACACAATCTTTATTCCTGCCGAGGAGCGCTTTCTATTCCTAAGCTCTAGTGCCGTGAAGGCTGTTGCCTTAAGCGGAGGAGATATAACCGGTTTTGTGCCGGAACCACTGAAGCAAAAGATACTCCAACGTATACAAAATTTAGAAGGATAGGGTGATAAGATGCCTGAAGGTGTAGAAGAGCTGTTGACCGTCCTATACAACATGATCCAGGACTCGTTCACTGTCCCCTTTGGTAGGGCAAAAAGTTTAATAGACCGCAACAAATCAATGGACCTAATTGAGGAGATTAATGCTCTCCTCCCCAGTGACCTGGAGCAGGCCCGGAAAATCGTTGACGCAAAAAATGAAATAGTTGGTAACGCCCGTCTTGAGGCTGACGCTATAAAGCGCCAGGCTGAGGAGCGCGCCCGTACTATGGTCTCTCAGGAGGAAATCACGGTTACCGCAAGACAAAAGGCCAACGATGTTATGGCCGCAGCAGAAGCCAAAGCTCGTGAAATTCGTATTGCAACCAACGAATATGTTGATGACGCATTGAAAAGAACAGAGGACGCATTGGGTGAAGCCCTTAAGGAAGTGCGGGAGTCCAGGGGTAAATTTAAAACTGCATCTAAGTAAATTGGTGATAATCTACAAAAGTATTAACCTCGGCGGTTTTTTCCGCTGGGGTTAATTTTTTTGTCCCAAACGGCAAAACTCTACATATTGTGAGAAACGAGGGGGTAAAAATACTACATATGGGAAATGGAGGTAATTGCCACTATTTTACTGAAGATAAAGAGCCGAACATATGTTTTTGTTGCAAATTTAGCTGATAAATTGGGGAATAGGCTATAAAAGAATTAAAAAAGTTTCATAATGCTATTGCTTTTTTATGGTAATGCCATTATAATTGACGTAGTGGAGCAAAGTGGTGGAGAAAACCATTAAATACCACTGATTCCCACAAAGAAGCAAACTGAGGATAAAAACATGACTGGAACTTATAGGCACACAATTGATGCCAAAGGACGTTTGTTCATCCCCGCAAAGCT
>CAZIVK010000079.1:0-6716 GCA_964542515.1 uncultured Oscillospiraceae bacterium
GCAGCTTGCTGGAAAAGGCAAAACAGTATTCCGGCCCCGTACTGCTCCATATTGTCACTGTAAAAGGCAAGGGTTACAAGTATTCTGAAGTAGATCCGGGAGCATACCATGGCATATCTGAGTTTGACATAGATTCAGGTAAGCTTGTTAAAGCACCAACACTTGACTTCTCCTCTGTATTCGGTGCAAAACTTGCAGCTCTCGCACAGACAGATCCAAACATCTGTGCTATCACCGCCGCTATGCAGAGTGGAACAGGGCTTGATACTTTTTCCAAAAGTTTTCCAAAACGTTTTTTTGACGTTGGTATAGCAGAGGAACACGCTGCATCTATGGCAGCAGGCATGGCCGCAGAAGGTCTGCTCCCTGTATTTGCAGTCTACTCCACCTTTCTACAGCGCTCATATGATATGTTAATCCATGATATAGCACTACAGAACTTGCATGTTGTTCTTGCTGTGGACAGGGCAGGACTAGTAGGAAATGACGGAGAAACACATCAGGGCGTATTTGATGTGATGTTCTTAAAGGATATTCCTGGAATGTCTATATTTGCCCCCTCCAGCCATGCCGAGCTTGAATACATGCTGGAACATGCACTCTATAATGTCGCTGGACCTGTAGCGGTAAGGTATCCCCGTGGTTCGGAAGGGCGCTATAAGGGTTTGAGTTATGGAACATCGCAGACTATGTGTTCAGGGGATGACGTCACCATAGTTACCTATGGTATAGTCCTAAATGAAGTGATGGAGGCGGAGGAAATACTCCACTCAAGGGGTATAAATGCTGAGGTTATTAAACTCAACAGTCTTGCTCCGCTGGATCTCTCATTGATAAAAAAATCCTTAGATAGGACAAGAAAGCTGATAGTGGTTGAGGACTGCCTGGATACAGGGTGCATAGGGCGTCTTATTGCATCAAACCTCATAGCGGAAGAATTTACTTTTGATACACTGCGTCTGATTAACCTTGGCAACTGCTTCACACCACAGGGCACTGTCAATGAGCTATTCTGCCGTAGCGGGTTGGATGCCCTTTCCATATCTGACATTATTATCAAGGAGGCCGCAAATGAAAACAAGATTGGACCAGCTGTTAGTTGACCGCGGTCTCTATGAGAGCGGTGAGCGCGCCAAGGCCGCTATTATGAGCGGCATCATTTTCAGTGAAGAAATCCGCTATGACAAACCCGGTGCCCAGGTTTCGGATGACATCGTTCTGGATATCCGCGAAAAGAACCTACCATATGTGAGTAGGGGAGGACTAAAGCTGGAAAAGGCCATGGAGCGTTTTGGTATTTCACTGGATGGTAAGGCATGTGCCGACATTGGCGCATCAACCGGTGGTTTTACGGACTGTATGCTCCAAAACGGCGCTACAAAGGTTTGGGCAATAGATGTGGGCTACGGTCAGCTCGCTTGGAAACTTAGAACTGACGAGCGCGTTGTGGTTATGGAGCGCACCAATGTTCGTTATGTAACCCCTGAACAGATTGGGCTACCGCTTGACTTTGCATCTATAGATGTGTCTTTTATTTCACTGAAACTTGTACTTCCGGTTGTTAAGAAGCTCCTAAATCCTGACGGAAAGGTTGTTGCACTCGTAAAACCCCAGTTTGAAGCCGGGCGTGAGAAGGTGGGCAAAAAGGGAGTTGTGCGTGACCCAGCGGTACATCTTGAGGTTCTTAACAAATTCACCGAATTTTCTAAAAAGCATAAATTTTCAATTATCGACATGACCTTCTCGCCAATAAAGGGACCTGAAGGCAATATTGAGTATCTTGCGTTTCTTGATGCAGGTGATACAGTTTATCCCTCAGTAGATATCCCAGCACTCATAGAACGCTCCCATGAAGAATTAAGAGGTATGCGCCATGCATAATGTATTGCTCTACCCAAATCCAAACAGAGATATTAAGTTTGAACTGACCTTTCAGACGGCGGAGTTTCTCAACGCCCACGGAATTATACCTATTCTTCAGGATGACGTAGATGTACAGATGCCCCCCTATGTTGTGAGAATGCCGTTTAAGGATGGCCTTGAGCTCTGCGACATAATAATTTCCCTGGGTGGGGACGGAACCATCTTACGTATATCTGCGGCCGCATCAGAACACGGAAAGCCAATTCTTGGTATTAACGCGGGCAAGGTTGGGTATTTGGCCGAGCTGGAAAAGGATGAGCTCCACTACCTAGATCAGATCATTAACGGTGATTACATCATAGATAAGAGGTCTATGATTGAGTCCACGGTTATTCGAGGCAGTGAAGTCCTACATAGGGATAGGGCCCTAAACGATGCCGTAATTACAAGCCGTGTATCTCCACGGGTTATTACGTTGGACTTCCACATAGATGATCACCATATATCCGGTATAACTGGAGATGGGCTTATCGTAGCCACTCCTACAGGTTCTAGCGCATACTCTATGTCAGCAGGTGGACCACTTATGGACCCAAAGGCAGACGGGATGCTATTGACGCCTATCTGTGCTCATGCACTATTTGCAAAATCATTCGTAGTTTCGGGAGATAGCGTCTGTACCATAGAGAACACCACCCACTGCAGAAATGCCCTGTTAACATTGGATGGAATTCCCGCTTATGAGCTTGAACCCGGTGATAAAGTTAAGGTTCATAAGTCAGCTGTACCTCTGTATCTTATGAGACTTAAAAGCTTTAATTTTTACGATATCCTATGTAGAAAACTTTTGAAATAGTTGAAAGGTAAGTGGCATCATGAAATCAAAAAGGCAGGACAAAATACTTCAGATTTTATCTAACAACGTTGTTGAGACGCAGGAGGACTTGGCTGCACGTCTCCGTGCCGAGGGTATCGAGGCAACACAGGCAACAATATCCCGGGACATCAAGGAACTCAGACTTGTTAAAACCTTAAATGAGAATGGTGAGTACAGGTACGCCGCGCCTAGTCGTGGATATGAACCTGAGCTTGATTCAAGGCTGAGGAACATATTTAAGGAGGGCGTTATATCGCTCAACTTTGCAAAAAACATTGTTGTTATTAAGACACTGCCGGCTCTGGCATCCGGAGCCTGTTCAGCTATAGACGCAATGCACCTGGACTATGTTTTGGGCTCCCTCGCAGGGGACGACACCGCATTTATTGTGGTAAAGGATGAGACCTACGCCGAGGAGTTCTGCGCAAGGCTTGCCGAATTCAAATGATGGAATTCCTTATAATATACGGAGGTAATTATGCTGTCTCTGCTCCACATTGAAAATATTGCTGTTGTAGAAATGGCTGATCTGGAGCCCGGTTCAGGCTTTAATGTACTTACAGGTGAAACGGGCGCAGGTAAGTCAATCATTATTGATGCCATCAGTGCCATTGTCGGTGAACGCATGTCAAGGGACCTCATACGTTCCGGTGAACAGTCAGCTGTTGTAAGCGCCCTGTTTACTGGGTTAACCAAAGCAGTGCTACTTTGGCTTGAAGATAACGGTTACACCGCCAATGAAGACAACACCTTACTCATTTCAAGACAGCTATCCGCTGACGGAAGAAACATCTGTAAAATTAACGGAAGGCCTGTAACTGTTACTCTCCTAAAACAGCTGGGATCGCTTCTAATCAATATACACGGGCAACATGACAACCAAAACTTACTGGATGACGCAAATCATCTAGGTTACCTAGACAGCCTTGCATCCCATGATGCACTACTAGCCACATACCGTGAAAGTTATGAGTCTCTAAACTCAACAAAGCGCGATATTGAAAAGCTCTCTATAAACCAGGATGAGAAAGCCCGCAGGATAGACAGCCTAAGATTTAGGATAAATGAAATTGAAACTTCCAACCTTGTACCGGGTGAGGAGGAGACACTCTCAGCTCGCAGGGACATACTCCGCAACTCCGAACGTATCAATGATGCTGTAGAGGAATGTTTTGCATCTCTATACGGAGGTGAGGACAGTGTTGGAGCAGCAAGTTTGATTGAATATGCACTGTCATCTATTGACGCCGCCTCAGGGTTTGACCCAAGGCTAGATTCACTGCACAAACGTCTACTTAACCTGAAGTTTGAAGCCGAAGACCTTGTTAGTGATATAAGGGACCTGCGTGGTGACTATGTCTACTCACCTGAGGAGATGGAGTACACCGAGGAGAGGCTGGACATAATCTTTAGACTGAAGCGCAAATACGGTGGCTCAATAGATGAAATCCTTGAAAACCTTGAGAGCTATAGAGCTGAGCTAGATAATATAGAGTTTTCTGATGAAAAGATAGAAAAACTACGTAAGAAGATGCTTGTAGTAAAAAAGGAGACCTGTTCCCTTGCAGATAAGCTTACAGAAAGCAGAAAACTTGCCGGAAATGCTATGTCATCGGCTATTTTGTCCGAGCTAAAGCAACTCGACATGCCCAGTGTACGCTTTGTCACTGCAATAGACCGGCTGCAGCAACTGAACCCCAACGGACAAGATGCCGTAAGGTTTCTCCTTTCAGCTAACGCAGGTGAGGAGCCAAAACCCCTTGCTAAGATTGCGTCGGGAGGAGAGTTATCCCGCATAATGCTCGCCATGAAAAATGTGCTTGCGGAAAAAGACAGCATAAACACACTAATATTTGATGAAGTAGATGCCGGCGTCAGCGGACGCGCTGCCCAAAAAGTGGCGGAAAAGCTGGCCCAAGCGTCCCGACATAAACAAGTCCTCTGTGTTACTCACTTGCCACAGATAGCAGCTATGGCGGATAGCCACTTCCTTATTAAGAAGAGTGAGGCAGGCGGAAGAACCTATACATCAGTTGATTTACTAAATGAAGACGACCAAAAGAGGGAGGTCGCCCGTATCATCAGTGGATCAAGTGTAACAGAAACAACAATTAAAAGTGCGGAAGAGCTTATTTTGTCCGCAGAACTTTTCAGAAAGGATATGAGGAAAACACAATGACACTGTTTGAAGAACTGAAGGCAAGAGGCCTTGTTGCACAGACCACACACGAGGAGGAGGTAAAGGAACTAATAGATAACGGTAAGGCTGTCTTTTATATTGGTTTTGACCCCACAGCGGATAGCCTCCATGTAGGACACCTCATGCAGCTTATTATTATGAGGCACCTCCAAAATGCAGGCAACAAGCCTATAGCATTGATAGGTGGCGGTACCGCCATGGTGGGAGACCCCTCCGGCAGAACAGACCTCCGCACAATGATGACACAGGAGACAATTCAACATAACGCGGACTGCTTTAAAACACAGATGGAGAAGGTTGTTGATTTTTCCGATGGTAAAGCTATAATGATCAATAACGCCGACTGGCTTCTGAAGCTCAACTATGTTGATTTCCTGAGGGATGTAGGGGTTCATTTTTCAGTTAATAGGATGTTGACTGCCGAATGCTTCAAGTCACGTCTTGAGCGCGGCCTGTCCTTTATAGAGTTTAACTACATGTTGATGCAGAGCTATGATTTCTACGTATTGAGTGAAAAGTACGGCGTCAACCTCCAATGCGGTGGTGACGACCAGTGGTCCAATATCCTTGGTGGTACAGATCTCATACGTAGAAAATCGGGCAAGGACGCCTACGGAGCTACCTTTACACTCCTGCTCACCTCAGACGGTAAAAAGATGGGCAAAACTCAGAAAGGAGCAGTATGGCTTGATCCGGCAAAGTTTTCGGAGTATGAGTTCTATCAGTACTGGCGCAATATCGCCGATGACGACGTAATCAACTGCCTCAAGAGAGTCACCTTTGTTCCTCTCTCCGAAATAGCTCAATATGAAAAGCTAACCGGATCTGAACTCAATCCTGCAAAAGAACTTTTGGCATATGAAGTTACAAAGCTGGTACACGGTGAAAAAGCTGCTAATGAATCCCGTGAAACAGCAAAGGCAATATTTGCTGCAGGCAGCACTGACGCCAACATGCCCTCAACATCTCTCTCAGCCTCAGACTTCACAGACGGAGAGATCCAAATTACAGACCTCTTAGTGAAGACAAAGCTGGCTACATCAAAAGGTGAGGCCAGAAGGCTTGTTGACCAGGGCGGCATTGCCGCAAACGATGTAAAGGTAGAAAACATTACAGTGCAGTTTGAGTCCTCAGATTTTGAGGGTGAGGGCCTAATATTGCGCAAAGGTAAAAAGGTCTACCACAGAGTGGATCTCGTATAAGCAAAAAAGTAGATGTAACATAGACAAGACAATAAAAAGGGTTGCGTTTCAGTTAAGAAACGCAACCTTTTATTAATGTTCTATAAGAAGTTCTACTACAAGGTCATTCATAGTATAGAGGCCAGGGGTTTTTTTTGCAATGAACCCAGCGGCCTTTAGTGCGCCACCGGCAAAAACACCTCTTGAAATTGCGGAGTGCTTTATTTCAATGACTTCGTCATTTCCTGCAAAGAGGATTTCGTGGTCTCCTATGATGGTTCCTCCGCGGACAGCATGTATACCGATCTCATTAGGCTGTCTTACTGCGCTGGTTCCATGACGGCCGTAGACATATTGTGGAGGTTCAGGAAGCGCGTCCGCAAGGGACTCAGCTATGGCGAGGGCAGTTCCTGAAGGTGAGTCCAGCTTTTTGTTGTGGTGTTTTTCAATTATTTCTATGTTATAGTCATACCCCAAAAGCTTTGCAGTCTGTTTGGCCAGTTCAGTTATTAAACTTACGCCTACCGACATGTTTGCTGTTCTGAATATTGGGATTTTTTCCGAAGCGGCTTCTACTAATTTGACCTGGGACTCT
>CAZIVK010000080.1:0-6699 GCA_964542515.1 uncultured Oscillospiraceae bacterium
CTGTTCATATATAAAGAATTCATAGGAGGACTGTGCTTTTTTGTAAAGTATTTCAGATTTAGCAAGCTCGGAGGCAGGCGTGTCAGGTTGTAACTTAAGTGTGTCAAGACGGCTCTTGGCCGCTTCAACAGAGGCCTTAACTCCCTCTAAGGAGGCTTTATACTGCAGATTTGCAATGTCATAGTCGTTGGTAAGTTTTTTGAGGTCGGATTTGTTGTATTCTATTTCAAATTCAGCAATTACATCGCCCTCACGTACTTCATCCCCCTTTTTGACGTTGACAGAGAGTAGGCGGGCATTGTGAAAGGTGGTGGTAACATGTCTGGTTTTGGGAAAGTACAGACCGCCCTCACCTGAAGCGTTTTTGGTTATGGTACCCAGTTTCACTTCAACAACTTTTTGTGTGTTTTGGGTGTAGGAGGTTCCGGGAGTCATGAGCATAGCGGGGCCCTCAGAGACTGGGTCGTTGGTGCCGCAGGAGACACTGGATACAAGGACTAAAATAACTGTAATGAGAGAGATGAACCTGATTTTATTGCTTAACAAAAACAACATCCCCTTCCTCAAGTCCTGATTCTATTTCAGCGTAAGAGCTTGTCAATAATCCGTACTCAACCTCAGTGTAGATCTTTTCACCGTTTTCAACTATGTACACATAGCTGGAAGATCCGCTGTGGTAGAGTGAGTTTATAGGTATGTATAGGACGTCCTCTCGTTCAGCGTTATAAACAATTAGTGACGCAAATGTGCCCGCAGCAATATCCTCGGTGGAGTCCTCAAAGAGAAAGCGGTTTGGGGGCTTGTTGCCCGCTAACGTCATAGCAATGTATTCCCTCTCCTCATACTCCACTTTACTGAGAGCATATTCTACACCGTCTATGAGTGCAGTTGTGCGGGATTTGGAGGAGATGGACTCAGATCCGTTGTGTTGGACGTAGAGGTCTGATGGGTCGGCAATATAGACGATAGGGGAGTGTATTGAAACTCTGTCACCGGGTATAAGGGATTCTATATATGTGACTTCCCCATCACAGGGGGAGGTTACCAGTGTGCCTTCCAGTTGATCCTCTGCATTCTTAACAGTTTTTACTGCCTGTCCTATTGCAAGAGCGGCACTATCCTTAATAGCTTTATATTCAGTTTGAAGTCTTTCAACAGCTATGGCGGCCAAATCAATGTTTTCCTGGGCGAGAGAGTCAGCTTTTGCCTTGTCAAGGTCTATTTTTGCGATGTCTATATCAAACTGTTTTTGTTCTAGGTCATAGGCGAGCTTCTTGCGGAGGTGGGATAGTTGGTCTTTAGCCCTGCGGATACCTTCATCTATATATGTTGTGTCCAGCTCAACTATAGGGTCACCTTTTTTAACAGTATCACCCAGGGACACATGAATTTTCTGTAGCAGGCCAGAGTTTAGCGTAAACTCAACAGGATGGATCTGTGCTCTCACGTAGGACTCGAATTGGTCTTTTTTCGAAATATTACCGCGTATTACCAATGCTGTGTCCAGGGCAACTTTTACTGCATCCATAAGAGGCGGATCCTCCGATACAGGGGTGCAGGATGAAAGTGGTGTAAGAATAAGAGCAACAGTAATAAATATAGAAATTAATCTTTTCACGATAAGTCCCCTCATTCAACTATAACCAGGTCGCCCTTTTCAAGGCCTGATAATACTTCGGCTTTTCCATTGGCCACAAAGCCAACATCTACGTTACGAATTGTCTTAAGACCGGCTTCATCCTGTATGTAGACAATTGTCTGTCCGTTGGCGGACTTGACGGTGTTGCTCGGTATATTGAGGACATCTGTACGGCTGTCCAATGTAATCATGATGGTTCCTGTGGCTCTCTCTTTGAGGTCGAGGACCGGCTCTACAAGGCGTAGGTAGGCGATGTTGTCTGTGTCCTCTAATCCAAGTTCGGAGGGGGAGAGTGCGGCAGCCTCATGTTCCATATTTGAAAGAATTATGTTGTATGTATTACCAACAACTATATGCTCTGTACCTTTCCCGCTGGCAACAAAAAGGGAGGAGGTCTTGTCCGATATAGTTATGAATTTTTCATTTTCTTTTGACCTGGTGTAGGGGTCGGTTGTTTTGAGATATGTAACGGTTCCCTCTATTCCGGCGTGTAGTACTCTCTGATCACTTTGCTTTTGTAAATCCATCAGCAGAGCGTCAGCGGTGGAGATCCTTTTGCCGATTATCTCTAGACGCAGGTTATAGTTGTTGGTAATAGATTCAACTGTGGCCGGAGGACTGTTTAACAATTTGTGGGTCTTGAGGTCCAGTGTATAAGTTTCTTTTAGTTGTTTTTTTTCTAAGTTAAGTCTTTTGAGTTCAGCAGTCTGCGAGTCTATTTTAGATAGGATATCTGTACGATCAAGCTCCGCCAAGATGTCACCTTCAGAGACCATGTCACCGGTGGAGACGTAGACGCTGTCAACATAAACTCCGCCCACTCCAAAGCTTAAGGACTCCTCTAAAGCGGGGGAATACTGGCACGATATGCGCAAAGTTTCAACAATGTCACCCATGGAGGCTTCGGCAAGCTTGTACTCCGTCTTTTCATAGGACCTTAGAAGTGGGGGCGGTGGAGCCTCCTCCTCAACAGGTAGAAGTGAGCACGATGAGGCAAAAAGCAGGAACAGTAACATGGTAAAAAGTAGAAAGCTTTGTTTCATGGTTAACCTTCCTTCGTAAAAATAACAATACTAATATATTAACACAAAACTACTAAAAAATAAACTACGAATTTCGACAAAATGCAGGGTATACACCCATAGCGAGTGTGTATACCCTGCATTTTAGACCAGTAGTTTTATAGCTTCTGCGACGCTCTTAACTCTGAGTAGTTCAAGCCCTTCCGGAACTCTGATTTTGCTAGTTCCTCGGGAGGGCACTATGCACTGTTTAAAGCCGAGACGGGATATTTCACTTAATCTGAGCTCTGTAGCACTGACAGACCTCAGTTCACCGGCGAGACCAACTTCACCAAAGGCGGCGACGCCGTCCCCTATGGGTATGTCGCTAAAGCTGGATGCCAGAGCCAGAATTACGGGAAGATCTGCTGCGGGCTCCTCAAGTTTAAGTCCACCAACAACATTTATGTACGTGTCACAGTTTGAAACAACCTTTCCCGCACGCTTTTCTATGACAGCCAGCAGGAGAGCGGCTCTGTTACTGTCAATACCGTTTGCGGTTCTGCGTGGGTTGTTGTAACCGGTGGGGGCTACAAGTGCTTGAATTTCAGCAAGTATGGGCCTTGAGCCCTCCATAACACAGGCGACACAGCTCCCCGGAACATTGGATGGGCGCCCTGACAGGAGGAGTTCTGAGGGGTTAGGCACCTCTACCAAGCCGGTGCCACCCATTTCAAAGACACCTATTTCATTTGTGGAGCCGAACCTGTTTTTGTCAGCGCGGAGTATACGGTGTGAAAAGCTGCGATCCCCCTCGAAGTAGAGGACACAGTCAACCATATGCTCAAGAACCTTAGGACCTGCAAGAGCTCCCTCTTTGTTAACATGACCAACCACAAAAACGGTAAGTGAGCCTGACTTGGCCAGTTGCATAAGTGCCAGTGTGTTCTCTTTGATCTGACCTATGCTGCCCGGAGCGGAGGTTACCCCCGGTTTGTACATGGTTTGGATTGAGTCAATTATTAATATGTCCGGCTTGAGGTCATTTACGGCGGATATAATGTCATCAAGATTTGTTTCAGAGAGCACATAGAGGCTGTCTGCGTTGACATTAAGCCTGGCGGCGCGCAACTTCAATTGGCGCTGGGACTCCTCACCTGAGACATATAGGACTTTTGACGAGTTACAGAGTTCCTGACAAATTTGAAGGAGGAGTGTTGATTTTCCTATACCGGGTTCACCGCCTACTAGTACAAGTGAGCCGATAACCGCTCCTCCGCCCAACACACGGTCCAATTCACCAATGCCGGTGGAGATGCGGGCTTCGAGGGAGGTGTCAATTTCATTGAGCTTTATAACTTTTCCGCCGGATGATTGGTAGGTCTGTTTACCGGGTTGGGCTTTGCCTGTGACGGTGGTACTCTCCACCATTGTGTTCCAGGCGCCACAGCCCGGACACTTGCCCTGCCAGCGGCTCAGATCATGTCCGCAGTCTGTACAAAAAAAAATTGTTTTTGCCTTCATTTTTTCATTCCTAACTTCTATGGAGTAGATTGTATGTAATTGATGTAGCTAAGAGCTATTATAAGAGCGAGCTTCTGTTGATATATGGGGTTTTGAAGCCTTTCAAGTTCCCGTGCATTGGTGAGAAAACCACATTCAACAAGAACAGCCGGGCAGTTTATGTTAGATAAAACATAGATGTCCCGGGGGGCCTTTTTTATGTCCCTGTTGTTGTTTGGGTCAAGGTGTGTGCGTAGGCTGTCCCTGAGAAACTCTGCAAAAACTTCACCTTGATTGTCCTTATAAAAAACTTGTGCACCACTGTAACGGCTGTCTGTAAATGAGTTCTGATGAATACTTATTAGGAAGGCATTTGGCACAGCATTGATGGTGGCGACTCTGTTTTTGAGATCAGATATCTTCTTTTTTCTGATGGTGTCTGCACCTTTGCCGTGCAGGGATATGTCTGTTTCACGGAGTATAACAGGCTCAATACCAAAGAGGCAGAAGGTAAGCTTGAGTTTCTTTGATATTTCTAGGTTTAGGCTGCTCTCAATGATCCCTGAGTTGGATACGGCACCGCCGTCCTCCCCACCGTGTCCCGGGTCTATAACCGGCATGAAAGCATAGGAATTGGTGGTTAGGAGTGCAGTAATAAGGATCAGAAGTAAAAGGAATCTGCGCATATTTATGTCCCCCAATAAAATCTGTTATGCTAAACTATGATGTTATTGGAGTAAATATGTTTATTTGAACTTGCGCTCACGGGTTGTTCCGGGTTTGGTGCTTTTCTTGTTGGTATATATGAGTTTTTCCGACAACATTGTGCCATTAAAGCCCAGGGAGTACCCAACGTGTACTATAACTGGTGTAAAGATTGGCATGATTATATATAGTAGCGGTGAGACCTGGTCCATAACCCAAACCAAGTCAACAAAGGGGGCGTAGAACAACTTGAAGATGGAGAGAACAAGAAATGGTAGTGCACCAGTTAACCTATGAATTATTGCGAGGATAGCAAAAAGAATACCGGGTATTTGGGAGTATAGGGATGCTTTTAGTCCGCGGAGTTTATCAAAGTCAACGTGTCCAAAGTTCATGAGGTTCCTGTCCTGCTGGCCTGCACGCCAAGACTCGGAGTACATCATAGCAATGAATAGGATAATGCTCAATACAGAGGCGATTGTTTGGGATGTGGATGGGGCCAAAAAAATGGAGAAGAAGTACATGAGGAAAAATGTTGAGAAGGCAAAGACAAAATGGATAATAAGGATTGTGGTAATTAAAGGGAATAGTGAACGCTTTTTAGGCGCATAGTCGCTATCTCGCATGGCGATACCTCCTTAAAAGTGAAGCTTTACGCTATCTATTTTACCATATTGTGTTCCGCTAAAAAAGAACAGATTGTAAACATTGACCCATCAGGGCATGATTTTTCTGGATTCCAGGTAGAAGCGCTTGTCCTCAGCGTTACCCATTGAGAACGTTTTGCGGGGGAAGGAGCCGTCTGCAATTATAGCATCAAAGAATCCGTTCTTTTGTATTGGAGGAAGGAGGAAGCCGATGGTGGTGTCAGACTTTGATGCGAGTTCCGTGAGGGTGTCATCCCCATGTATGTAGTCAATTTTGCCGGGGTTTTCAGCAAGGTAGCCGTCAAGGAAGTCCTGCAGTGCAGCCACTGGTAGGGAGAACCCAGCTTTAAAGAACTCTGCAACGCCCTCAGACGTTGATGTTATATACTTTACACTGTGACCGGACTTTATGGGCACACCGCTCTCATTATACTTTTTGAGCTCAGCCAGGAGGTGTAGGGGATCTACACCAAATACAGCTCTGTGTATAGGTTCAAAAATAAGGGAGGGGTCATGTAAATTTACGGCCTCTACAAGAGCATAGCGGGCAGGGTGTTTTAGCGCCTCCTCATGGGTTAGAGTCCTTTTGAGCTCCTCATAGCAGTTTTTGGCGGTGGCAAGAGAATGATTTCCATCACCCATGGCAAAGAGTAGCTCTGTTGATAGACTGAGCGCACAGAAGCCCTCCATGGCAATTTTTTCAGCATTGGGGTCCAGAAGTTTACCGGTTATATGACCGCCTAAGTGGTAGAGGTCGGTGTTATATATTTCTTCAAAGTTCCTGCTGCTGGTGTATATAGCTTTCATGATGGAGTCTGTGGGGTCATCATAAAGTACCATAATATGGGGCATCTCAAGAGGGGCATCCCGTCGGATTTCAACACGGGGTGGAAGCCTGTCTGTGACAGTTCCTTCTGTGGCGCGTATTGGAGTGGTGCTCCGTTCTGAATAGTCATAGTCCTCAAGGTCAATTAGGCCTAAAAGCCCCCGTCTGACCACTCCGGAACTCAGTTTTCTTTCAATTAAAACAAAACCGGAATATTCTTTGAAGAGACCTTCATCTATGTATGACTGCATGGTGAAATTTATAACCGATACAACTTTACGGAGTTTGAGAGGATCCTCATTTGCAGAGAGGTGGACCTCAGGGAGAATAATATTTAGAGCGGAGGGGGAGTCCCCAACAAAGGATTTTAATTCATCC
>CAZIVK010000081.1:0-6684 GCA_964542515.1 uncultured Oscillospiraceae bacterium
AGAGCATATCGGTAGATGTGAAGGCGGCGCTCAAAACTGGAGTGACCCCCCATGATAGCGCAAGCTTATACCAGACCTTTTTGCTGGTTGTCATTCCAATAATGTCAACTGGCGAGCGGAACCTTGAGATCAACCGAGCCGTCATACCGGAACGGGTGCAGGCAATAATTGCTTTTGCATCAATATCTATGGCCATGCCGCACGTAGCATGGGAGATTGCATCAACCATATTCTTGATCTTAAATTCAGACTTAACAAAGCGCCTTGCGTAGTGGATATGTCTTTCAGTTTCTGCTGCCACCTGCGCCATAGTTTCAAGTGCTTGAACAGGATACTTACCCGCGGCAGTCTCACCCGATAACATTACAGCACTTGTACCATCATATACCGCATTTGCTACGTCAGACACTTCAGCTCTTGTGGGGCGGGGGTTAAAGATCATTGATTCAAGCATTTCGGTGGCGGTTATAACACGTTTTCCCAGAAGCCTACATTTTGTAATAAGATATTTCTGAACGGCGGGTAGTTCGGCAAAGGGAATTTCTACCCCAAGATCCCCGCGGCCAATCATTATGCCTTCACACTCCTGGCAGATCTCCTCAATGTTGTCCACGCCGGCTTGGTTTTCTATTTTGGAGATGATATCAATACCATCTCCGCCGTTCTCCAAGAGAAATGCCTTGAGAACCAAAAGATCCTTTTTTGATGACACAAATGAAGCTGCTATATAGTCCACATCATTCTTAATTCCAAATAGTAGGTCAGCTTTGTCCTGCTCACTGAGATAAACCTGGTTCAACACCTTGTTTGGAAAGCTCATGCTCTTGCGGTCCGATATTTCCCCGCCAACTACAGCTTTACAAACAGCATCCTTTTTTGTGAGCTGTATGACCTCCAGTATAACCAGACCGTTGTTAACCAAAATTCTATCCCCAACAAGAAGATCCTCTATAAGTCCCTTGTAGTTTACAGACACTCTCTCCTGATTTCCAACAACATCCTCAACGGTAAATGTGAAGATATCCCCATCGTTCAAAAAGACCTTGCTCTTTTCAAATGTTTTTACGCGAAACTCAGGGCCCTTGGTGTCCAACATAATTGCTATAGGCACATTCATCTCCTCACGGAGTTCCTTTATAAGGTCAATCTTGAGCTGTTGTTCCTCATGTGTTCCGTGGGAAAAATTTATCCTTGCAACATTCATACCTGCCTTAAACATGTCCTTTAAAACCTGTTTGTCACTGCTGGCTGGGCCAATAGTACATACTATTTTTGTTTTTCTCATTGACGCACCATTTCCTTTTACTATCCTATTTATCATCTCTACTATTAATGCGTTCCCTAATATAATATGCAATAGCAGAGGCTCCAACCAACACCACAATCCCAATAAGGGGAGGTCCAATAAAAAACCATATGATAGGGAGCACATTCATATATCTTCACACCTTTAAGTATTGTAGGTTCTTAAGGTCATTATAGCCCAAACAAATACATTTGTCATCTTTAATTAAATATAGAGACGGCTACAGTGTCACTTTTAGCACTGTAGCCGCCTCTATCTATATTTTCTTAAAAAGGTTTATTCGAAGTTAACAACTACTCTCTTCTCTGAGCTTTCAAAAGCAGCTTCCATGAGTTTCAGTACGCGGAGTGCCTGGGCACCTGTTACTATCTGCTCAGCTTCACCATTAATTACATCAGCCAGATTGGAGTAGAGCTCGTTGCGATCGTAATGAACTTCCGGCAAAGGCATCTTATCAATAGAGCCACCTTGGCGGGGTGCCATAGTTTTTGTGAGCCCTTCACCTGCTAATATGGGTTTTGCGTCCTTGTCTTCCCAACTATTCAGGCGTACCATTTCACCGGTGCAACTCCAGTCAGCAATTGATGCAGTTCCGTGGTCCCCTGCAATATACCACAAGGGTAGGGATATAAAGTGGCATGTTCCCACTTCAACAACAGTAGTGATCCCGCTCTCAAAGGTGATGTGCATTTTAAAACCGTCATCAACATCCTTATTTGTAATGCTGGTCAGTGAGCAAAATACATTCTTAACCTTTTCAGGAACCATCATCAGCAGACGGTCCAGTAAATGAACTCCCCAGTCCAACATCATACCGCCGCCGTACTCCTTAATGCCTCTCCAGTCGCCGGGAATTCCTCTTGAACCGAGGACGCGGCTCTCTATGTTGAATGTATTTCCAAGGAGACCCTCATCATATATCTTTTTGATAATGAGGAAATCCATGTCCCAACGGCGGTTTTGCCGTGGGTAGAAAATCTTGCCTGTCTCTTTAGCAACTGCCAAAATTTCCTCTAATTCAGCGCTTGTAGGTGTTACAGGTTTTTCACAGAGTACGTGTTTACCGGCACGCATAGCTGCAATAACCTGATCCTTATGGAGATGGTTAGGTGTAGCAACAAGAACGACATCCACTGCAGGATCTTGCAGAATTGCGTTGTAGTCCTCATAGTTAAAGAATCCTTGTTCCTCTGCCCACTTTTGTCTTGCAGGGTCGATGTCATAAATTCCGACCAGCTTCATTTTCTTGGATATGTCAGTGGTGTAAGCGTCAGATGGAAGTTTTGTATCGTCGGCCGTATTAGCTCTCCATACTGCATTTCCACTTCCGCTGCCAATAGCAAGGGCGTGTCCGCCACCCATTCCACCGCAGCCCAGAATTGCAACATTAATAATTTTCCCCATTGTTATTCTCACTTTCAATGTTAGTTATTTTGTTATATGGTGCGGTTATAGATATACTGCCTCACCAGTTTCAGCAGACTTATATACCGCTTCAAGAATTTGAGTTACTGCGTAAGCCTGCTCAGGTGTTACAACAATTTCCCCTTTGCCTTCTAGGGCATTAAGCCATATTTTGCACTCCTCATCTGCTCCGGGGTAGTTAAATATGAGGTCTCTTGATGCAGGTCCTGCAGGGCGTCCAAATTCACTTATATCAGGCTCGTATACAGTTTGGCGTCCGCCAACTATAGTATTTACCACTAGTCTCTTTTCAAGACTCTGAGCTTCTCCCAGAGGGAACTCCATAGCTGCTCCGGCTTTAGAGCCGTATACAGTTGTCATTGCCTGTTTCTGCTCAACTATATTCAGTGCCCAAGCGGCCTCAAGAAATACTGTAGCTCCATTTTCAAACTTGATAAGTGCAAAAGCGGAGTCCTCAACTTCATATGTTTTGGGGTCCCATCTTGCACCTGTGCCCTGTGCAGCACCTTCCAGAGTTGTACCAAGTATATTAAATGTGGATCCCATAACCGATACGGGTTTGTAGTTATCCATTACCCAGAGGGTGATGTCCAGCGAGTGGGTACCGATGTCTATGAGAGGTCCTCCTCCTTGCTCAAACTTGTTTGTAAATACACCCCATGTTGGTATGCCGCGTCTTCTTAAAGCATGTGCTTTAGCCATGTATATGTCACCGAGATCTCCATCCATTGCCATCTGCTTAAGAGCAAGTGTGTCCGTGCGGAAGCGGTTCTGGTAACCAACAGTTAGAAGCTTTCCTGTTTCCTTGGCTGCGTCAACCATTAACTTTGCTTCCGCTGCATTAATAGCCATTGGCTTTTCACACATAACGTTTCGACCGGCTTTCAATGCTGCAACAGAAATTTCAGCGTGCGAACGGTTAGGAGTACAGACATGAACTGCATCCAGGTCAAGTTTTATTAGTTCTCTGTAATCTGAAAATACTTGAGCGTCAGGAGTTCCAAACTTTTCCTTGGTACTCTCAGCTTTTTCCACTATGATGTCACAAAATGCTACAACTTCTGCGCGGTCCTGAAACTTTGCCAAGTTGGGCAGGTGCTTTGTGTTGGCTATATTGCCGCAGCCAACAATTCCAATTTTTAGTTTACTCATATGTACGCCTCCAAAATTTGATTTATTTTAACTTACTCTGTTACAGATAATTATAACACTATGCAATACTATTTTCAATCATTTTCCGAAGTTTTTCATGAAACACTATTGACTTTATGTGCGGTGAATAATATAATGAGTGCAAAGTTAGATAAGGAGGACAGCAAACTATGACCACTGGAAAAAAAGGACCAAAACGTGGTATATCCGCATTTTGCTATGTGGGTGAACTAAATCACACAATGACCTTGGAAGATTGCTTTCATGACATGTACGACATGGGTGCTACCGGACTAGAGATTCTTGCTGACGGCTTTATAGAGGGATATCCCATCCCAACCAAGGAATGGCTCAGCAACTGGTTTGCACTAATTGCAAAGTACAACATCAAACCCGTTGAGTATGGCCACTGGGTTGAGTCCCGTCTATATGCAGACCATGAGTTGGATGTTGAGGAGTCCTACATTGGACTGGCTCATGACATCAAACTTGCAAGCCACCTCGGTTTCCCAGTTATGCGCACAAAGCTTGGCGTTATTGATGAAACACTTACACCGGTCAAAAACTGGCGTGAAATCATTAGAAGAGCCCTCCCCCTGGCAGAGGAGTACAATGTAGTTATGTGTCCAGAAATCCATGCACCCACCCTTCTAAAGGACAAGATGTTGGAAGAGTATTGTGAGTTCATAGACAAAGAGAAGACAAAGCACTTTGGACTCAACATTGACTTCGGTGTTTTCCAGACCAAAAACTCCATGATGCGGAACATTCCGGGCATGGATCCAAACCGTCCCAAATATAGTGAGCCTGAGGATATTATACCTCTGCTGCCGTATACATATTGCTGTCACGCCAAGTTCTACAACATGAATGAGAACTTTGAAGAGACCACAATTCCATATGACAAAATTGTAAAGATTCTTGTGGATCAACAATGGGATGGATACCTGCTGAGTGAATATGAAGGCGAAAACAAGGATGTTCACGGTTATGTCACTACACAGCTACGCCGCCATCACGTACTGCTGAAAAGGCTACTTGGGGAATAATCACCCACATAAAATACGAAGGGAGTACTAATTATGCTTGAAAAGGATACAGTGCAACATAGAGGTTTTAGAAACGTTGTAAAAGACGGAGAAGTCATTGGTTTCCAGGTAGCTGTACGTCAGCAAGGTTACCGCGGTGCTTTTCTTTCACAGCTGCGCTCACATGCAGTTATAGTTGACGGAGTTGAATACGGAAATGACGTTCTGACTTGGACAATTAGCGGCGTAACTTACACAGTTGATGAAATGAAAACCCTCGGACGCATCATGTGGCAGTTGAGTGATACCGCTGTAATCACTGTTAAAAAACCCGGAGGTCTCTCACAGGGAGAACATGATGTACAGGTTATATTTGGTCACATCGCATCCTACCTCCCTCCAAGGCTGGATACGATGTACATTGATATGGCAAAAAGAAACCCCAACACACGCAAACTAATTATTGTCTAGCCAATAAGTTTTACACTATCATCTACCAATAAAGTATCAAAAGAGTGCCAGGGCGCTAACAGCGCTTTGGCACTCTTTTATATTAACTTTTGCTGGAACCCCGTACTTTCAGCCTGTGTGGCAGGAGTACGCGCTTAGAGATAGTGGGCTTTTCCTTTATAGCAGAGATGAGGAGCTTTGCGGACTCAGAACCCATCTCATAATTGGGCTGTTCTATTGAAGTAATATAGGGCGTTGTCATAAAGCAGTGGATTGAGTTATCAAATGCTGTAACAGCAAGTTCCTCCGGAATTTTAATTCCACGCTCCTGTGCAACGTTTATACAGCAGTGCGCCATAACATCATTAGTACAAACTATGCCATCCGGACGCTGGGATGTAGGCAAAGAGAGAAGCTTCTCAGCAATTTCCCTGAACCCCCTTACAAACCCTTCATTGTTTTCATTAACAGTGAAGTCTGTGCGTATTACAAAGTCAGGATTGATGGGTAGGTCATTCTCCAGAAGTGCTTGGCGGAAACCATATTCACGGTCAATGGCAAACTTTACAGGATGGCCGTAAGCATACTGGGGTGATAAAAATGCAAGTCTCCTTTTGCCGGTTTTTATGAGGTGCTCTGTGATTTCCCTTGTTGCACCGTTATTATCTATGGTGACGAGATTTGCCTTTGGGACGTTTTCGTATTCATTGCACTGAACAACCGGACACCATTTGACAAGAGAATCTGAGAGCTCGGAGTAAAGGCGTATATTCAACAGAATAATTCCACCAATAAGTCCCTCTTCTACATATTTCATGTAAGCACTTGCAGAATTTGGTGTTGTAATTGTGATGAGTGTATCATAGCCTTGCTCGTGGGCGGCTTCCGAGATACCGTTTGTAATATCCTTTAGGGGACTTGTTGATATTACTAATATTGTGTTATTTTTGCTTTTTTGTGAGCCGCGTCCTCTGGAGCTCGGGCGATAATCCAATTCCTTAACAGCGGCCAAAACAGCTTCACGAGCTTGATCGCTAATCATGGAGTAGCCATTCAGAACGCGTGAAACGGTTGAGATAGATACTCCAGCCAGCTGTGCAACATCTCTAATAGTTGCCATATGATCACATCCTAGTAAACAATTCTAATCCATTATATAGGATATCATACCACTTTGCAATAGATTCTAAAGCAATCACGAATAACTAAATGTTTCCTGAAACTAATGAAGCATGATTGACTTTGATTTTTCTACATACTATAATTGATTACATATACCGTCATTTATATCCATCAGTGTCCTTGTAGATATAACTAGTATGG
>CAZIVK010000082.1:0-6655 GCA_964542515.1 uncultured Oscillospiraceae bacterium
ACACTTTCTTTTTGTCCCCCAAAAAAGCCTAATTCTTATTTTTCAGTAGACCCTATTTCACTGCCATAGAAAAGAATTCCAGCAGTAGATCCTGTGGAACAGATTATGTCACCGGTTTTGGAGAGGTCGGAGGAATATCCGTCAAAGATTGCGTATCCACCCTTTACTGCAGGCTCAATTAAAAGATTCCAGAAGTACTCAAAC
This sequence comes from uncultured Oscillospiraceae bacterium, assembly GCA_964542515.1. Taxonomy (GTDB): domain Bacteria; phylum Bacillota; class Clostridia; order Oscillospirales; family JAAYOS01; genus CAZIVK01. The sequence goes on from CAZIVK010000082.1 coordinate 205, forward strand.
TCAGGGGTGTCCAGTTTGAGCTCGTCACCATCAAATAGAGATGTACCCAGCTGCTCCATCCCCACCTGTGCCAGGTTAAAAATGGAATCAGCTGCAAAAAAGTTTTTACCGTCATTGGGGACATCGGGCGTCCGAGCATCAGTTATACTGTAATATAAAGACGCTGCATAAGCCAACCCTTCAATGGTGGATAGGTCCTCCATTGAGATGCCGGCATCCGCCATAAAGCGCTCAAACAGCGTCCTGTTAATAAATAAGACCTCAGTAGATTTGGCCGATGGAAATACATAAAGCCCACCATCCGGAAGGGTTCCCTCCTCAAGGAAACGGGGCAGATAATCCGACAACTCAGCCTCAGTAAAGTATTCATCCAAAGGTGCCAACAGCCCCTCATTAGCAAGCAACATGGCGGTGGAGGGGTAGCTGGTGGTAATATCCGGCATTTGTGGTGCACCCGGATCACCCGCGGCAATCATAGTTAGTTTTTCCTGGAGTGCCGCAGTTCCAGACACAGAAGTGACACTTACAGTGATACCCATATCTTTGCCGACAGTGGCGTTAAACTCCTCAATTTGCTCATCCGCAGTGGACTGCATCTGTCCTCCAAAGTTGTGCCACAAAGTTAGCGTGACAGGACTGTCCGGACTTGGCCCACTTTCCTGTCCACAGCCGGACACCAATAAAATCAAAAGGGTTAGCACGGCGGAGAGCGCTACCCTATGGGATGGAGTATTATGGAGTGGGCAAAGAAACCTTTGTCTATATATTACCAACGCAAAGAACCTAAGTCAAGTAAATGAGACACTCGAGGAGGGACAACATTGAATAAAAAACTACGCGCCACCCGTGCTCTATTGCTTTGTGTTGTACTGCTGTTGTCCGGTTGCAGTAAAGAAGCAAAAAAAACTGATCTAACACTAACACTATCCGTTGGCGGAAGCTCAACAGTTAGCGGTGGCAGCTTGCGCCCTATTTCCGTTGGCACTGGCATAAAAGCAGAACCCATAGACCGCTTCCCTGCTGGATTCAAGTCAAAATATCCACTGACACAGGGCAGCTGGTACTCAGACAGACCATTAATAGACCCTCTGGGAAGTGAGGACAGCTACTCATCCATATCGCAGTATTACGACTACGGAGAGATGGTCTATGTAAACCAAAATTACCGTATGACAAAGCAGATGCTCGCCGGCGACTCCTGGACTCTGGAGTTCTCCGACGAATCCCCGGATGCCATTCTACACCTGGAAAAATACATCCTTGACCTGGGTGGAACAATCCTTACCCCCGCCTCGGAGGAGATTGTATTTATGTTGGATGATGTGGAAGGATTCAATTGGTGGGGCAAAATCAGCACCGGTAACATCATCTCCATTGAAGTCTTTAGGGAGCGTTCGCTTAAGGTTGGCAGTACACTGAAGGCTGACCCGTCCCACCTATCGCAGCAACCCAATTTCTTCTTTACCACCCGGCATGACGGCACCCGCATGCAGAGCCTCACTATCAAGTTAAATGACGCCTATGAGGGCGATGAAATTATAATTACCGCAGAAGGTGGCTACAACTCAGGCCTCTACGCCAGGGAAGTGCGCTACTACGCCTTACTTACTGCAGGATCCAATAAAACAAATGTGTTCACCTTGGACGATATACCCCAAGAACCCGGATACACAACCTGGACACTACAGTCCAACAACACGGATATGACCGTTGAGTTTTCCCTCAGTGAAACCACTGACCTCACCCCCATAGTATACGGGGAGAGTCTAGGTGCACTTCTGGTTAAGGGTGTCCCATACGGTTCTGTCTCCATCCCTGTTACGGAAGTTAGTAACCATACGGATTACTCCATATCCCACCCCGACCTCGGTGAGGATCTGGATATTATACAGGGCGATCAAACCCCCAGCGGGGACACCATGTTCTGGCTGCCGTCCGGTTTCTGGAATCTGGACGTGTACTCTGATGTCCTTAGCACAACAAGCCATGCACGTCTAATCCCCGTAAGTGAAGGCCAACTGACCGTAGTGGATATGGCCTCAAACATCGGGTCCATATTTACAAAGACCGCTGGTTCTGTTGAGGGCACAGTGGAGCACGGTATGACCTTCCTCGACGAACCCAAAGAGCAAGGCGACAACGTCACTCTACAATTCCTCCTCTTTGACAGCCAAAATGAAGACGCATTGCCCACAAAGGAAACCACTATTATACATGAAAACGGCGCCCCAGTTGAGGTGCTGAAGGTAGATAAACTGGACACACCACCCAGCGTTGTGCTCCTTCTTGACTCCTCCGGCTCCATGGCTGACCAGATGAAACCCGCCATTGAATCAGCCAAGGCCTTTGTCCAGGGACTTCCGGACAACGCAACCGTTCAGGTGGTTGACTTCGATAACACAGCCCGCCTGCTCCCCGGCAAAACTAAGTCAGAGGTGCTAAAAGGCCTGGACAGCGCCACCACCGGTGGATCCACCGCCCTATATGACGCCGCGGTTATGGGACTAAACATCCTAAAAGATATGCGCGCCCAACACTTGTCATGTTTACAGACGGTAAGAATGAGCCCGCCTCTGGTGGGCTCACCAACAAGAGCACAGTCATAGATGCCATACAAGCCGCGGGTGTACCAATCTATACCATAGGCTTTGGCAAGGAACACGCACCCTCTAAAACTCCGGATGGTGAAACCAAGGTAAGCTCAGACCTAGAAGATTTTGCAACAATTTCCGGTGGTAAGTACTACTCCGCCCTCGACCAGGATGCCCTAAAGAATGTATTTGCAGCTATAGCCGCACGCCTCGGCAACACATACACCGCCGTCTACAAACGTCCCCAACAGTCCGCCGTGTCGGATGTGCCTGTAGTAACCCTTGTTTTGGACCGCAGCGGCTCCATGGAGGAGTACATAGAGGGTCAGGGCACAAAGATGCAGATTGCCAAGGATATGTTCAGGGAGTTTATCCTAAACATGCCGGACGGAATAATGACCCAACTAATAACCTTTGAGGACATCTGGCTGGACCAGGTACTCACCACGGACAAAGCCGCTATCCTGCAAGCCATCTCGGACCTGGACGCAGGTGGTGGCACAAGCATAGTGGATTCTGCCAGCCTTGCATACGAAACACTCAGAGTGGTACCAACCTCTAACAGAATATTGATCTTCCTTACAGATGCCGCAATGGAGGGCCCTGACAATGACATCTTTGCCCACCTGCTCACCTCGGTAAAGGACGCGGACATCAAGAGTCTCTGGCTCGGCCTCGGCATGGAACAGGAGGAGGATGAACAAAACTTTGCGTGGGCATCCCAAACTTCCGGCGGCACCTATCTGCTGCCAAACAGCGCCCAGGAGCTCAGTGCGGGACTCACCAAAATGCTGGGAGAGGTAGCTGCTAAAGGAGATAATGATAAATCTTTCATCTCTATGAGTATTACCCTTCCAAATGACCTAGGAAAACTCCAGAACTACACCGGAAACATTGAGCACAAACTCTCACCATTGAAGGGTTCCGGAAAAACACTGGAGGCCCCCAGAGCCATAAAAATAGCAATGGAACCCCTATCCTTTGAAAAACCAACGGATCCAACACTTAGCGGAGATGTGTCCGAGCGCTACAGCTCAGAAACATCGCAGCTTCTATATGGTGGGGACAGCCCGAGCACAGACACCAAAATAGTAAGCCGCATGCCTCTAAATGCAAAGGAGAAGAGCTCAGGTATTGAGATTTCAGCCACCGAATACTACCGGCTAAGCAAACTCCGGGGCATTGAACCACCCCCTGGCATGGAGTATCTGGCCATAAACATACAGCTGAAAAATCTTTTTTCAGACCGCCCATTTCAAATACCGGACATCTGCTCCCACTTCTATACAAATGTCAATGACGCCGGTTCATACCCCGCATCTATAGTAACCTGGCTTGCTGAAACTCCCATTGCATCACCGGGTGAGAGCAGCATAGAGGTTGCCGCAGGAAATACCAACCAAGGCGCCCTTATATTCCTGATACCAGCCGAACCGTTGGAGGACCTGCAACTAAACTTCTACGACAACGTCCACGGACATATCGCTCTCCCCCTCTTAGGCAGCCCAACTCAGGCGGAGCTCGTACTGGATAAACTACCAAAATCCGCCCCCGCAAACCTCTCGGACTCCTTTGCACTTACCATAACAGCGTACAAGGACGTGGATAAAATCCAGCAGCACACCGCCCCTGCAGACACCGTCTTCCGTATAGTTGAAGGGGAAATTACCTCCAAGGTGCAAGCTCTGTTGGATATAAACCCCGCCGACCGCTTCTTCATGAATATCGCCACCCCACAGAGCACCTTCCGCATCCCAATAAGCCCTGCCACTGGCTACATCCCATACGGATATCTACAGCCCAAGCTGCTCGCCCCCGCCTCAGTCGCCCCCATCCGCTGGGTCTTCACCATTCCAAAGACCCTGACCAACGCCAACGCAGAGATCTATGGAGACATCGCAGACTCCCCCATCTACATCCCCGTCAAATCCGGCACCAACCCTCAAAGCACCCCCACCCTCGGCACCTTCAAAGGTGAATGGTTCGACCTCACCGTAAACCAATTTACCCGCTACACCCCTACATCAGAGGAGCTCTACGAGGAACCTGTAGTAGAGGAAGAATACTACGAGGAAGAGGAATATTACGATGAAAATGAATCTATATATGTTGTAGCGGATGTAACCATTAAGGATAAAAAGGATGGTTTCGGAACAGGCGATATATACAATGCACTTAGATTTATAAGCGACCGCATACAGCGAGGCAGCACAAAAGGTTCCATTATAGTAGATGGCGAGGAGCTAGACAGCCTCTACGGCTATGACCTGGGCGAATATGCCGCCGATGCAGATGAACTTAGCGCTAAACTCCTCCTAGGAGTTGATAGCAGCTGGTCCGTAATGGACGGAGAAAGCAGACGTGGTCTGCTGGTATTCTCATTGCCAAACAGCCAGTACACGTTGCAGTCCCAATACTTTGAGGGACTAAAGCTTGCCCCGGACACAACAAACTTCTCAGACACAAAACTCCTAGCCAAGAACATGGAGGTTCTTTCAGATGAACAGGACTTTGCCTCCCTTGTGCTAGACCAGATAGAAAAGGTTGTAAGTAAATATAATTCAGAACACGGCTTAGCTACAGATGCCGGCGGTTCTGAGACAGAGGTTGTAAGCCTCTCACAGAGTGATGGCAAAAAGGATGTATCCTTCCCCGCCTTAAATGGTACAGGATCCCAGCGCCTAAAGTCCGGCAAAACATTGGAGGATGCACTAACCCTGCTCCAAAGCATGGCATGGCGTCCGTCATATAGCTACACTTGGGGCAGTTGGACAACTGATATGTCTCCCGAAGCTGTCCTGACACAGGGTTGGGGCAATCAGTACGACCTCGCCCTACTTGCAGAGCAGCTCTTCACCAAGCTTGGCCTAAACCCAGACAGAACAGAATTAACCCTAACCAAAGATGGCTTGAAAGCCTTGGCCAGTTACCTAGACATAGATAACCTGGAATCTCTCGACATCGCATCTCTTCCCGCACTTACCTATCGCACTCCGGATGGAAAATATCACATGTTAGTTGTACCCTTTATGAAAGACCTCTCAGAGCTTGGCGGTTTGGTACATCTACCCATCCCTAACTTAACCCCAATCAGTGTCACCAGCAGAACTGCCACCGTCACAGTGAGCGTTGAAGCACTGCCACTAAACACCTCTGATTCACCAGGCGGTTACGACACCTCAGGCCTGTTTGGCGCACTATCAGGCGGCCTCTCCGGCTCCGAGGAGGAGGACACAGGGTATGAGGACACCACCAACATTGAGCTTCTCAGCCAGAGCATGTCACTAAATGATCTCAGTAACGACGCCATAGATATTGGCTTTGGTGTAGCAGAGGGCAAGGTATATGCCCTGTATATGGACTCAACCAGCGGAAGAGCCTTTGGCGGCACAAACATAAACCTAGACTACTACCAGCCCCTCAGTGTAGTCACCACCATCACACTGGACAATACCGAGTTCATCCACGAAACCACCCTGAAAAAAGGTGAGACTCTGGATAGCATCTTCACAACAATAGGTGTAAACCTACCGGATCTCCCCTCCGATGTCCTAACAGACCTGGATAAAACTATAGCCTCCACGCACAATGCTGCAAAAAATCCCAATGAGGTCTCCTCCCTACGTTGGTACACACGCAACAACCTATACCGCTTTATAGGTGCACAAACCTCCTATGAGGATCAACTTGCAGCAGACCTGGGTCTCACCATTGGCAGAACAACAGTCCCACGCTGCATTGCCATCACCGTACGCACAGAGGAGAGCAAGGCTGGTATAAACACCAGCATAGACCTGGTATCGGTTGTCAATCAAATTCACAACGGCACCAAGGAGGCACCCAACTCCTTCCACATAATG
>CAZIVK010000083.1:0-6625 GCA_964542515.1 uncultured Oscillospiraceae bacterium
TAATTCTTATCATTCCGGTTATTTTAGGTGTCGTCATATACCTTATTTCTATAGCCGCCCTAAGAACAGAGATCATATCCATGCACCGGGTCTATTTGGAGCAGTCCATCTCAACGATAGACTCCTACGTTGATTCAATAATCAGAATAGGTAACGGCCTTAATAGTAACAAAAGAATTGGCTCCCTTTACTTTATCCCTGAAGATAAACTAAGTCCCACCAACCTCTATACCGGTGTAGAAATCAAAAGGGATCTCAACAGTTTAATGTTGTCCAGTCCTTTTATCAAAAGCATTGATGTGTACTTCATAAATGGCGGTTATATGATAGGAAACACTGAACGTACCGCCGCCAGCAGAATGTCAGACACTATTATGTCCAGATATAACCTTGAATACGACCGCTGGTACAGCATGGCAACCTCAACTCAGAGTCACCAAGTGGAAATTGTTGACCAGAATAGAGGCAACTCAGATCTATTAATCACTTCACCGTTGGGGTATGAACTGGACAACCCTGCAACCCTAGTAGTTTTGATAGACGGGTCAAAGATTACCGGGAGCTTCTCAAAGCTGTTGGATGACGAGGCCGGCGTGGGACAGATCTCAATTGAAATAAGTGACGGACGCACCCTCAACTCCGCTTTAAAAGAAACCTCTCAAATGGACGTTACCATTCCGTACTCACCGGGCAACAATCAGCGGCAGTCTTTTTCCAAAGGCAAAACCACATACGTTCATTCGTCTTCAGACCTGCTTGATTGGATCTTTATCTACTCCGTGCCTACATACACCTTTTTTGCAAAGTTTAGGCATGTTTTGTTTGTCCTATACGCCTATGTTGCCTTCTGTCTATTTGTTGGCCTAGTTCTTGCAACATATTTATCACGTAGAAGCTATGCCCCTATTCACAAACTCAAAGTCCTCTTGAGAAGCGCATCGGTTGACTCCCCTAAGGATGACTACAGGTTTCTTGAAAACGCTGTGCGCTCAATTTTAAACGAGCAACACGGTCTTGAAATTAAGCTAAAGCAGCGCACTGACACGCTCCGCAATGACTTCCTCAGAAAATTGGTTACCGGAGCAACACCTAAATCTACCTCTGCAAAAGCAGATGTAATCTACGACCTATCCTTTAAAGGGGACTGCTTTGCTACAGCCATCTTTGTCATTGTGGACTTTGGTGATAACTTCCCCGTAGCCGATGACCAGGAGGAAGAATCCTCAGCTCTCCTCAATCTGGCGCTATCAAATATATTGTCTGAGCTTCTTCCTTCCTACATCTCCTCATACCTTTTTGATGTTGATGAAAAGATTGTCTGTCTTGCAAACTCTGATAATAGGTCTGATTTGCAGCATGAACTGAACTCCTGCGCAGAGCAGGTTATAGAAAGTTTCTCCTCTCTACTTGGCGTGAAACTGATTTACACCGTTGGCACAGAGGTAGAAACAATGCAGGATATTCCTAGATCGTTCCAGAGTGCTCTAAGTGAACTGGAGAACACCTGGAGAAAATCAGATTCCAGCAGACGTTATGTTAGGGCGTCAATTGAGGACCTTGCAGCGTACCTCAATGAAAACTTCCAGGACCCGGGACTCTCTTTGGCGGATCTCTCCTCCACCTTCTCCCTAAACAGCTCATACATATCACATATCTTCAAAAAACAGATGGGCGTTGGAGTCCTGGAGTATATACAGAAGCTCAGGGTGTCTGAAGGCAAGAAACTACTTCTAGAAACGGATCTCAACCTTTCAGCCATATCGCTACAGTGCGGGTATTACTCGGCAAATGCCTTCAGTTCTGTATTCAAGAAGTACGAGCATATGCCTCCAGGACGCTATCGGAGCCTACATTCCTAGTCTAAAACAAAACTCTTACTTTTCAAAAACCGAGACCCCACAGATTGTTAAGATCTATGGCGTCTCGGTTATTATTTTTTACCAGCCTAGGATTTTTAGATATTCACGTGAACGGCGTGCACACTCAATAGATGGGATGTCATAGTGTTCATCCTGCTCTACGACGACCCATTCAGCTCCGGCTCTGACGGATGCCTCAAGGATTGGCAGCCAGATCTGCTGTCCAAAGCCAACTGCGCGGAATTCAAACATTCCTGTGTCGTCTTCAGCTTCTTCAGTCTCAATGCCGATGAGCTTGTAGAGGTTCTTGGGGTTGCCTTCCTTTATGAAGTCTTTGAGGTGAACTACAGGAACGCGCCCAGTGTATTTTTCAATATATGCTGCAGGGTCCTCACCAGCAACTTTGATCCAGCAGGTGTCCGGCTCAACGGCCAGCGCATCTGGTGAGATTTGGGTATATATGTCATCCAGTCCGTAGGTTCCGTCATCAAGTTTGACAAATTCAAAGTCGTGGTTGTGGTAGACCAGCTGTATGCCGTGGTCCTTCATAATCATGCCAATGCGCTTCATTTCAGCAATAACCTTACTGTACCTCGGGGTGAGGTGGCGATATTCGTCAGGCAGATAAGGAACAGCAACATATTTGCAACCTATAGTGGCATAGTCCTTTGCTACCTTTTCTGCGTCCATCATCATGTCTACGAGGGGGACGTGGGCGCTTAGTGGAATAAGGCCAATTTCATTTAATGTGTCACGGATATATTCTGGTTCAAGACCGTAGGTTCCGGCGAGTTCCACGCCGCTATAACCAAAGTCCCTAAGCTGCTGCATAACGGGGCGGAACTGATCCGGCGTTGTTTCAAGCATGTCTCTAAGTGAGTAGAGCTGTATTCCAACGGGTAATGTTTTCATTAGATAACCTCCTAATCGTTGAGTGTGTGCTCCTGGCCGGTGACCGAGAAAGCAGATGGCTTAATTGGTGCGGGACGGTCACATGTGCTGATCATATCATAGATTTTGCCGGTTTTGCAGGACTCCTGAATACCGTGGATAACTTCAATTGCGTGGTATCCAATATCTGCATGACAGCGTGGACGGCGGTTGTTGCGGAGTGCATAGCACATGTCCGCAAGACCAACCCCACGGCTGGACTCGTAAAATCCGTGAAGGAGAGGTAACTCAACAGATTGTGGCATTGTGAATTCTCCGAGTTGTTGTACGTCGTTATCCTCATTGCCTCCGCCAAAGCCACGGGCTCCTGGCTGCTGTCCGGGCATAACATATTCCATAGTTGGGGCTGCTCCAGCACGGAGGACGCTGATGCGGTCGTTAAACATGTTTGGATCACCCAGTTTGAGGGTCCCGTCTGTACCTGTAACAACAAAGCTCTGGCTCATATAGGAGTCAGACGAGATGTGGAAGGTACCAAGAATGCCGTTTTCAAATTCAATAGCGGCCAATAGTGTTGTTGGGGTATTTACTTCAAATTTTTCGCCGTACTTTGGATGTTTTGGATTTGTAAAGGTACGTGTGGGATTTATATTTCCGCCAAACCCTGTTACGCGTTTGATGCTTCCGAACATGTTGATCATCTGGTGGATATAGTATCCGCCCAGGTCAAAGGGGAAGCCTCCGCCGTGATGCAGCGGGAAGAAGAAGTGCTTGGGTAAGGTATCAAAGAATGGGGACTCAGGCTGGTAGCGCATGGTGACCTGAGCGTGAACTGTGACAGGCTCTCCAATAATTCCGTCATCCAGGTATTTGCGTGCGGACTGCTCCCATGCACCGAGGAAAGTGTCAGGAGCTGTGGTGTACACAACATTGTGCTCCTTCATGAGGCGCATGAGTTCGGTTGCCTCCTCAAAGGTAGGTGCCATCATTTTTTCACAGAAGACATGCTTGCCATGTTTCATAGCTTCACTGGTTATTTCGAAGTGAGATTCAGGATATGTCAGGTTGACGACAACTTCTATCTCAGGATCGTTCATGATTTCCTCTACGGTCATCTTTTTGAATCCATATTTGTCCGCCATCCACTGAGCACGGGCGTCAATTTTATCTGCTGCACCAACAACCTCAATAATTTCAAACATGTTTACCATGTTGTTCATATAGGTTGCTTTAGCAATTCCGCCGCACCCAACTACGCCAACTTTTACTTTCTTCATTCAAATATTCCTCCGTTTCAATAGCGATTATTACGCTTATTTATATGACTTATTATACCACACCAACAAAATTTAACAAGGTTTTACAACAACACGACCGAAGGTGGTCGTTTACCATGCCAACTGCCTGCATAAAGGAGTAGATAATTGTTGAGCCAACAAATTTGAAGCCCATCTTCTTCAAGTCCTTGCTTATTTTATCAGATATTGGTGTGTTTACAGGCACAGATTCAATACTCTCCCAATCCCCAATAATTGGGGAATAATCCACATAGCTCCAAATAAACTTATCAAAGCTACCTTCCCTATCCACAATTTCCAGAAACAACTTGGCGTTAGTTATAGCCGCTCTGATTTTCAAACGGTTGCGGATGATCCCCGCATTTGCCATAAGCTCCTCAATTTTTGCATCGTCATAAAGAGCAACCTTTTTAGGATCAAACCCATCAAAAGCCTGCCTGTACGCCTCCCTTTTATTAAGTACCGTAATCCACGACAGCCCCGCCTGCGCACCCTCCAGAATTAACATCTCAAACAGCTTCCTGTCATCATGTACAGGTCGGCCCCATTCATTATCGTGATAATCGATGTATAACGGCGTATCACCAAAGCATCTTATTGGCTGATCATCGTCAAACAAAAGCGGGTTTCCTTCTAACAGTTTTACGACCCAGTCAGCCATGGGTTTCACTTTGACCACATAGGAGAGTGCATCGCCTATTTTGGTTTCCTGGGCGATTCCCATACCTAGCATTGGGGCGAGGAGCTTGTCATAGTTCTTAGATACATCGCCACATGTGGAGAAATGACCGTGAAAATCGATCTCATGTACATCGCCACTGTCATGTTGAATTTTAATCTTCCTGGATTGAGGATTTATACGATTCGGAATATTCATCCATTCTTCAACGCTATGTATAAACGTGTTGGTTTTGAGCGTGGCACCTAAGAACAATATTTGTGCGTCCTCATCGTATAGTCCGCCAAAGCAGCCGTTCCGGGGGCAGGGTGTGTAAACTTCGTTATCGCGTAGAACATATTCCTGTGCCCGTTTCCCCGTAGCTGTCACAGAATGTGTAGGGTGCATGGAGCGGGCAGCTCCTTTTTTCTGCATAAAAAGATTGGTAAGTAGTCCAACGCAGGAGCTCTCTGTTTTGGGGTTATAAATGCCGTCCGGTAAGTTTTTGTCTGACCATGAGTGGGTCGGAAACAGCAACAAACCGTCTTTCATGTATTCTATGAAAGCTTCTAGAACTGTATCGGCACCTCCGCCAACCGGTCCAATTGCTTTCATTGAAGAATGAATGAGCAGAGTTCCATTTTTATTTATCCCCGCCGCCTCAATGTCCTTAATTAAAGAATCCTTTGTATGCATGTGCATCCCCTCCTACTATTTCTATAATATTATAGCTTTAACCCCTTACAAAAACAACTAAAGGCGGCTAGGCCCTCCTCTGTCTGCTTGAAGACACCACAGTGCTCCAGGACCTGCTCAAAGACAAGTGCCACTTCCTCACGGAGGATAGATTCGATGTTTGCAGGAGTTAGCTTTCTGCGCTGAGCTATATCATTTGCCCAGGGGGCGTGGTGTGCAGTTGTGGGGTCCGAGTGGAGGTCTTTACCACTTAGGAGATGTTCTGCCACAATACCTAATGTGCTGTTAAGTCTTGAAGGCAGTATGGCCAGTCCCATAACTTCAATGAGTCCTATGTTCTCCTTTTTTATGTGGTGGAGCTCCTCATGGGGGTGAAATATCCCTAAGGGGTGTTCGGCTGTGGTGCGGTTGTTGCGCAGCACAATGTCAAGCTCAAAGTGATCTTCCCTAAACCTAGCAATGGGGGTTATAGTGTTGTGACGTATGGACTTCCCGTCTGCCTGACTGCATGACAAGATATCCAGGCTTGGATCACTATAGGACTCCCAAGTGGTCCTGATTTTATCAGCTAGTGCGCATAACTTGCCTGTGTCTTTTGATTTGAGCCTGATAACGGACAGCGGCCAGTGTAGTATACCGGCTTCAATTTCTGGAAAGCCACTAAAGTGTACCCTCTGTACAACATCAGCCATGTCCATAGGAAATATGTGCCTTCCGCCCTGGTAGTGTTCATGTGCTAGGATGGATCCCCCAACTATAGGCAGATCTGCGTTTGAACCTAAAAAGTAGTGTGGGAATTGGCTCACAAAGTCCAAGAGATTCTTAAAAGTCTCAGTATTTATGGACATGGGCCTGTGCTCATCACTGATAACTATACAGTGTTCATTGTAATATACGTAGGGGGAGTACTGCATACCCCACTTACTTCCACACAGTGTTACTGGAATTATACGGAGGTTCTGCCTAGCGGCTGCATCTGCCCTACCAGCGTAGCCCTCGTTTTCCATACAGATAACACATTTAGGATATTTGGAGGAGGCCTGTGCGTTCTTTACTGCAGCTATATCTCTAGGGTCCTTTTCAGGTTTAGATAGGTTTATAGATAGCTGGAGCTTGCCGTATTTGCTGCAGCTCTCCCAACGAATGTCACGGGCGCAGCGTTCACTGCGGATATAATTACAGTCCTGAGAGAACTGATAAAACCATGAGGTAGCCACTTTGGG
>CAZIVK010000084.1:0-6537 GCA_964542515.1 uncultured Oscillospiraceae bacterium
GGAATAAAGGACAAATGACCTGGGCAACCAGTTTTAAAGGCCAACCTGACAGCCTGATTTACAGTGATTTTTCTGACGTCAATCAAAGCATGAGAATTTCGGGACTATATCAGTATACAGCGCGCAACCTGGTGGTATCGGTGGGGTTGGAGCAGTGGCTTCAAATTGCCCCCACCCATAAGAGGCTAGACGACATATACCAGACTCGGAAAAGTCAGGGCTTCGGTTCGTATGAAAACGCCATGTCCGGTAAATTTGAGGGCAAAAACGTAATTATGATTATGCTGGAGTCTATCGACACATGGATGTTAACTGAGGAATACATGCCGCACTTATATTCAGTACAAAAAGATAGCATCCAATTTGCCAACCACTACACCCCCTCCTTTATTAACGCCGCAACTTTCAACTCTGAGTTCATGGCGCTGACAGGCCTTATTCCACCAACAGCAGGTATTAGGCAGAGTGCATACACAACTAATGACTTCTCGTTCTCATTACCGGCTCTTTTTAGGGAGGGCGGGTACAGTGAAGAGTCTTTTCACAGTGCAGATGCAGCTATTTATGACCGTGGAAACATCCATAAAAACATAGGTTTTTCAGCCTATAACTCCCACTACAATATGGGGATGGAGAATTACATGCTGGACAGCCAACTGATAGGGGGCTATCAAAAGATGGTATCACCTGCGCCCTTTTTCAGCTTCATTATAACATTTTCTGGTCATGGGCCATACACGGAGGAGATGGGCAGCATTTCAGAGCCGCACTTTAAACGCGCTGAAGCAGCGGCTAAAAACAGCGGAGTTTCGGGCTCGGATAAAAACATGAGTGAATATACCTACGCCATCGCCCATGCCATGGAGACTGACGCGTTTATTGGCCAGTTGATGGAAAAGCTGGAGGCAGATGGCCTTACCCAAGATACTGTTCTGATCTTCTTTTCCGACCACTACTCCAAGTATATGACGGACACCCAGTTTGTCATGGACCTAAAGGGAGTAAATAACACGGATCTCCTGTCTAACACACCATTTTTTATCTATGACAGAGGTGAAGAACCCAGAACCGTAACTAAGTATACATCTACTATTGATATCTATCCCACAGTTGCAAACCTCTTTAATCTGAAGTCGGACCTGTCCTACTTTGTGGGGGATGACGTATTTGGGGAGAACGGCAATTATGTCATGTTCCGGAACTACGCCTGGTACGATGGCCAGACGTACTGCTCGGCAGATTACACAGGAGATATCACAGATGAGATGGCAGCCCGATCGGATGAGGTAAGATATCGTACAAATCTCTCATGGGACACCATGTCTTCTGACTATTTCCTAACATTGAAACATTAATAATTCCATGATTAATTGGTGGTTTTTATTTTTCAGCTATGGTATAATATGAGTTAGTAACGACTGAGCGTGAGCTCTGTTGAATGATTTTTTTAAAGGAGCAAGATATGAGTAAAATTGTAAATATTGCAATTGTTGGTTGTGGAGGCATGGGTGGCGGTCACGCAATTGCAATTGGCAGCGGTAGTGGAAACGCAGTATGGAATGCTCAGGGTGTAGAGTTTGTCAGCAACAATGTCAACGCTAACACAACTGATATTTCCAAAAAACTAAAGCTCACCGGTGTGTATGACATTGCACCTGCGCGCCAGGAGTGGGCAGAAAAACAAGGCTTTTACAACTACCCCAGTTTTGAAGCAGTCTTAGAAGATCCGGAAGTTGATGTGGTACTTATAGCAACTCCTAACCACCTGCACCGTGACATGGCTATAGCAGCTATGCGTGCAGGCAAACATGTCCTTTGTGAAAAGCCCGTAACACCTACAAGTGCTGAGCTAGAGGACATTTTAGCCGTAGCTAAGGAAACTGGCAAAATATTCTATCCACGTCAAAACAGGCGTTGGGATGAGGACTTCCTTATTACCAAAAAGATATATGATGAAAAACTACTGGGCAAAACCTTCTCAATTGAAAGCCGTGTTTTGGGTTCAAGAGGTATACCCGGGGACTGGCGCGGCGTTAAAGAGTTCGGCGGCGGCATGATGCTTGACTGGGGAGTACATCTCCTTGACAGGCTACTCATAATGGTTCCTGAAAAAATTACCAGAGTGCATTGCTCGCTATCCAACGTCACAAATGATGAGGTGGATGACGGATTTACTATGCATATCACATTTGAAAGTGGCCTCATCGCCATTGTGGAAGTTGGTACCTGCCACTTCATTAAGCACCCACTCTGGACTATTGCCGGAAATCACGGAACTGCAGCCATTGAGGACTGGAGTTGCGCCGGACAAATGGTAAGGCTTAAGAGCTGGGAGGACAGTGACGCTACACCAATCCTCGCAGGTGCAGGACTCACTAAGACTATGGCGCCTCGCGGTGACAACTCCATAGAGGAACTGTCCCTGCCGGTAGTTGAGTTTGACAGTAATGAGCTCTACGCCAACGTTGCAGACGTTGTTAACGGTACCGCTGAGCAGATCGTCACAGGCGCTCAGGCACTTAGAGTACTGAAACTTATGGAAGCCGCATTTGAAAGCCATGAAAAGGGCGTTGTAGTACATTTCGAGTAACATATTAGGGTAAAACCTTTAGAAGCATATGACTTCCTATCCCTCATTGGGGCGTTTACTTCCAATGAGGGATAGATATTGTCAAAAGTTGTCGGACTCGAGTATTATATGGTGGCGGTTAAAAGTTTTCCGGGGAGATGGGATTATTATGACAAAATATAGCATTACAGATATAGAAAGACTAAAGATAACTGACACCAATCAAAACACACATTACGGTGGAAATCAGGAATGGTACGGCAAGGTGTGGCGCAGGTTAGCTGGGTGTGGACCTACCACAAGTAGCAATATAGTTATGTACCTCGAGCGCGCCTTACTCTGTGGAAGTGATGTTGATAGCTGTAGCAAGGAGAGCTTTATTGCCCTGATGAATGAGGTGTGGAACTTTGTTACACCTACAACACGCGGCGTCAACAAAACTGAAATACTATACACTGGACTTGTGAAATACCTCGGCACCAAGGGACTTGAGTACTCCCATAGGGTGTTGGATGTACCTGAGGACGTAACAAGACGTAAAGATTTTGGAGAGGTACTCACCTTTTTGAAAGCAGCCCTAAGTGAAAATACGCCTGTCGCCTTTTTAAATCTCCACAACGGTTTAGAAGAGAGGTTGGACAGGTGGCACTGGGTTACACTAACCGGACTTGATGTATCGGACGGTGAAAACAGTACAATAGCTAATATTTTGGACAATGGAAATCTTATACAGATAGACCTGTCCCTGTGGTATAAAACAACTACGCTAGGCGGGGGATTTGTATACGTGGTAAAAAACGGAGGGATTTAAATGGATCTAAATAAAATCCTAGAAGGACTCCGGGACTGCCCGTGTGGGAAAGAGCACAGTTTTGACACGGAAGTTATGGAGATGGGTTCAGGGCTTGTCAATGAGGTTGGTGCAATACTTTCTCAAGCTAAGTTTCCAAAGAGGATGCTCCTTGTTTGTGATGAAAATTCTCTGAAAGCATCTGAAGGTATACTGGAAAGTCTACACGCCTATGATTATTTTCCGGAAATATTGAAATATAGTGACCTCCGTGAGGCAAATATGACCGGAGTGGAGGCCGTGCAGGAGAAACTGAAGAATTTGGACGGAGTTCTATCTGTTGGCACAGGTTCAAATAACGACATCTGCCGCTTTGCCGCCTATAGGGATGGCAAGGACTTTGCAATATTTGCTACAGCGCCGTCCATGGACGGGTTTGCATCCGACTCCGCACCAATTATTCACGGTGGTTTTAAGACAACCTTCCATGCAAGACAGCCCAGAATCATTATTGCGGACACAAAAATCCTTGCTGACTCACCTGCTGAGCTTAAGTCATCCGGCTTTGGAGATATGATTGCAAAGATGATAGGTCTTGTGGACTGGAAGATATCTGCACTAACCACCGGAGAGTATATCTGTGACAGGATTGTTGACCTAACCCAAAAAGCAGTGGACCAAATGATAGGATTAGCTGACGCAGTAACATCTGACAGTGAAGAATCTGCCGCTGCCATTATGGAGGCACTGGTGTTTACAGGTCTTGCTATGATGCTTGCCGGTAGCTCCAGGCCGGGATCGGGTACAGAGCACATCATGTCCCACTTTTGGGAGTGTCAAATGATTGTACAGGGTAAGCTGCCTGATTTTCACGGGAAAAAGGTTGGAGTGGGAACAGTCATAGCCAACCGTATTTACAGGGAGATGGCGTCACATGAGCAAGTTTTCCCCACAAAAGAGCAGCCCAATTGGGAGAAAATAAAGGCCGTATACGGCCCTCTTTGGGAAGACGTCAGAAAGCTTAACACACCTGACACCATAGTGGATAGTATTGACCCCGAGCAACTCAAAAAGCAATGGCCTGAAATAAGGGAACTGGTCAACTCGTCCCTTTTGCCGGATGATGAGCTTATAAGCCTAATGAAACGCGCAGGCGCAGCAACACTCCCCGAGGAGATTGGTGTGGCCGGACAGCTCCTCGAGGACGGCATTAAGTTTCACCCGTATATGCGCCGCCGCATTACTCTAATGCGGTTGATGCCCATGCTATTTCAATCTGAAAGTATAAACTGATACAGACGCCGGCGGCACCTCTGCACACCAACTGTCATCCGTGAAATCCGGACTGCGCCCTACGGTAGGCACTACGTTAACCGGGTTTTCCGGGGAGTTGTATGCGTTGGGGGTGCTGCCTTTTAGTACTATGTTTGCGGTAAACTCCACATCACCGTCAAACTCTATAGACAGGTTACGTGCTGACTTTATGTCAGCATTAACTATATTCACACTCACGATGCCGTCCTTGACAGACGCAAAGCTATATATACCTTCTGCCGAACTGCTCTCCAGTTTTTGTCCGCCACGGTGCACTTTGTACATGTCAAAAACGTGATAGGTTGGGGAGAGAACAGTGTCCTCCCCAAATGTGAGTATGAGTGAGTTTAAGACGTTTACAGTTTGTGCTACGCAGGCCAGTTTGACTTTGTTGCAGTTTTTATGAAAAATGTCCAGCGTTATGGCTGACGTAATGGCGTCACGCATGGAGGACTGATTTTTGAGTGCTGAGGCTGAGGGAGTATCGGGGCGGTGCCAGTTGCCCCATTCACCTATGTAAAGGTCACATGAAGCTGGTCTTGATGGAAAGGGTCCTTCAGTTTCCGGGAAGGAATCCAATCCTTTTTGAAGCAGTTCATACTGCTCCTCAATTACTTCCTCAATTTCAAGGGCACCTTGAATTACACTGTACCAACCCTCCTCATCAAAGGTCACGGCATTGTCCTTGGCGTTACCGATATTCCAGTTGTAAAAGTGGAGGTCATAGGCGTCTATCCTTGGCTGTCTGAAATCACTGAGGGCTTTGAAGACGCGCTCTGTCCACTTCACACGCTCCTTAGGTTTGTTTCCGTCCGGTCCAACAGCTATCATTTTGTTAACAGTATGTCTTCCAAAAGATGGAAAAGCGGTGGTGTATTTTCTATATTCGTCAACATACGCTTCCGGGGTGTAGTTTCCTCCGCCTGCCCAGCTCTCATTGCCAATGCCCCAGAGTTCTACACCAAAAGGTTCTGGATCGCCATTTGCTGTGCGCTCCTCAGCAAGGTCAGTTTTTTCCGCGCGGTTGCAGTATTCTGCCCACTCAACCATTTCAGCCACCGATCCGGACAGCATATTGACATTGAGCCAGGGCTTTGCCCCGACCAAGCGGCAGAGTTTCATAAACTCATGTGTTCCAAAGTGGTTGTTTTCAATGGCCGCTGTTCCGAAGTTGTTATTAAATGTGACAGGGCGTTCATTGCGTGGTCCAACACCATTTCTCCAGTGGTAGGTGTCCGCAAAACATCCACCAGGCCATCGTATAACGGGAGGTGCTATCTTTTTCAGGGCATCTACAACATCTTTGCGGAGACCCTCGTAGTTAGGAATATCCGATTCATCGCCCACCCATATACCCCCATTGATACATGTACCCAAGTGCTCAATAAACTGACTGTGCAGTTCAGGGTTTATTAGGCCCTGTCTTTTCCCTAGCTTTATAGAAATCTTGTCCATAAATTCCACTCCTCTTTTTTACTGATTATATCTTAATTATAGATGATTGATGAAATGTCTGCAACATGTTACATATGCTGGGGCGGACATTGTTTTAACGACTAATGCATATTTTCCTAAAGTACAAAAAATGTGTTGACAAATATCTCAAGAGGCTATAGAATGAAACCTACAATATTTTCAAAGGCAGTGACTGGGAACCAGTAGCGGTGTTGCTAATCCTTCAGAGAGCTTTCAGTTGGTGTGAGAAAGCAGGATATAAGGTACCGTGAATACATCTCAAGAGCCGCACACTTAAAAGCTTGCTATCCGGAGGCAGTGCTGAGTAGGATGTGACGGGTCCACCCGTTATAGTGGAGAAGCAATATTTGTTGCTTACTGAGGTTGCCTAAAAGCAACGAAACATGGT
>CAZIVK010000085.1:0-6533 GCA_964542515.1 uncultured Oscillospiraceae bacterium
ATGACGGCCGTAAGCATGTCCCCGTATATATCACTGAGGATATGGTAGGTCACAAGTTAGGCGAGTTTGCTCCGACAAGAACCATTAGGGGTCACGCCGGAAGCAAGACCTCAAGATAAGGAGGATCCGTAAATGGAAGCAAAAGCATATCTAAAATATGCACGTATCTCTCCGAGAAAGGTCAAGATCGTCTGTGACCTTATCAGAGGTAAAGATACGGCAGCGGCAAGTGCCATACTGAGGCAGACACCAAAAGCCGCAAGCGAATATATCATTAAACTGTTAAACAGTGCCATTGCAAACGCCGAAAACAACCATGAAATGGACACCCAACGCCTGTATGTTTCGGAAGTATTCGCAGCACCCGGCCCGATCCTCAAGAGGATCCAACCTAGAGCACACGGCAGGGCGTATCGCATAAATAAGCGTACTTCCCACATCACCATTTCGCTGAGAGAAAAGGAATAGCAGGAGGTAGTTATGGGTCAGAAAGTTAATCCGCATGGACTTAGAGTCGGTGTTATTAAGGACTGGGACTCCAGGTGGTTTGCATCTAACGAAAAAGTTGGAGATTTACTGCTTGAGGACTATAAAATCAGAACATATCTGAAAGACAGTCTGTACAACGCCGGCGTTCCGAAGATTGAAATTGAGCGGGATTCCGCACGAGTTAAAATCTTCATACATTCCGCACGTCCCGGTATGGTTATCGGTAGAGGCGGAACAGAAATAGAAGCACTCAGGGGTCGCCTTGAGAAAATGATCGGCAAACCAGTTGCCGTGAACATTGTTGAAATCCGTTCACCGGACCTCAACGCCCAGCTCGTAGCAGAAAACATCGCTTCACAGCTGGAAAAACGCATATCCTTCCGTCGCGCAATGAAACAAGCTATGGGCAGATCAATGAAGCTTGGTGCACGCGGAATAAAGACTAACGTGTCAGGCCGTCTTGGCGGTGCTGAAATTGCACGTACAGAACACTATCATGAAGGAACAATCCCACTTCAGACTCTCCGCGCTGATATAGACTATGGCTTTGCTGAAGCAAAGACAACATACGGACGTATCGGTGTTAAGGTTTGGATATATAAGGGTGAAGTTCTTCAGACAAGCGGACGCAAACTTACACGTTCCATTGAAGCACCGCGTCCAAGGTCCGAGCGCCGTGACCGTCGTGATAATCGCTCAAATTTCAGAGGAAATAATAATAGCGGAGGAAACCGTGGGAACAACGGACCTCGCAGAGAAGGAGGAGGCCGCTAATGCTGTTACCTAAAAGAGTAAAGTACCGCAAAGTTCATAGGGGTCGCCTCAAGGGTAAGGCTTACCGTGGAAACACAATCACCTACGGTGAGTATGGCTTAATGGCAACCGAGCCCGCATGGATCACCTCAAACCAGATTGAGGCAGCACGTATTGCTATGACTCGTTATATCAGACGTGGTGGTCAAGTTTGGATAAAGATTTTCCCTGACAAGCCGGTCACATCAAAGCCCGCTGAAACCCGCATGGGTTCAGGTAAAGGAACACCCGAATATTGGGTAGCCGTTGTAAAGCCCGGAAGAGTTCTCTTTGAGATCTCCGGCGTTTCAGAAGAGCTGGCTCGTGAGGCCATGCGTCTTGCCGCACATAAGCTCCCCATCAAAACGAAGTTTATTGCCCGCGAAGACACGACTGGTGGTGACGAGAATGAAGGCTAAAGAGATAAGGGGATTGACCCCGGCAGAGTTGGATAAGAAGTTACTAGACCTTAAAAAGGACCTGTTTAATCTCCGCCTCCAACACGCCACAAATCAACTGGAAAACCCGCTAAGAATAGTAGCTGTCAGAAAAGACATCGCAAGAGTCCAGACGGTCATCCGTCAAAATCAGCTTGAAAAAGCATAAGTGCCCGTAAAGGAGGAATAACCACATGAGTGAAAGAGCTTTCCGAAAGACAATGACGGGCACAGTGGTGTCCGACAAAATGGATAAAACGATAGTCGTGGCTATCGAGGATAAAGTAAAGCATCCTCTCTATAAGAAAATTATAAAGAGAACTTACAAACTTAAAGCCCACGACGAAAATAATGAGTGCACGATTGGTGACAAGGTGAAGGTCATGGAGACCCGCCCCCTGTCTAAGGATAAGAGATGGCGTCTTGTCGAGATCGTTCAGAAAGCACAGTAAGGGGGTAAATCCGTGGTACAACAGGAATCCAAACTCAAGGTTGCCGATAACACCGGTGCCAAAGAGATTAAATGTATCAGAGTACTCGGCGGTTCCGGCCGTAAGTACGGCAACATCGGTGATGTTATAGTTGCATCAGTCCGGAAGGTAACTCCCGGAGGTGTTGTTAAAAAAGGTGAGATTGTCAAAGCCGTTATAGTACGTTCTGCCAAGGGCGTGCGCCGCACTGACGGAACTTACGTCCGCTTTGATGACAATGCAGCCGTTATAATCAAGGATGACAAAAATCCGAGGGGCACCCGCATATTTGGCCCAATAGCACGTGAGCTTCGCGAAAAGGAATACATGAAAATCCTTTCGCTTGCCCCCGAAGTAATATAAGGGGAGGATATAAAAATGAAGTTACACGTAAGAACCGGCGACACTGTACAGGTTCTGTCAGGTAAGGATGTTGGCAAGCAGGGTAAAGTACTTGCATCAGATCCCTCCACCGGCATGGTACTTGTTGAAGGTGTCAACATGGTTTCCCGCCACCTCAAGCCCCGTAAACAGGGTGATGTAGGCGGAATAATTAAAAGAGAGAGCTATATCCGCTCTTCAAAGGTCATCCGCGTATGCCCAAAATGTGATAAAACAACCCGTCTCGCACACAAAATTGCAGCTGATGGAACTAAGACCCGCGTCTGCAAAAAATGCGATGCAGCAATATAGGGGAGGAGGATGAACAATGGCTACACCCCGTCTTAAAGAAAAATATCTTGAGTCTGTCGCCCCTGCCCTTATGACAAAGTTTGGTTACACCAACGTCATGGAAATTCCAAAAATCGACAAAGTTATCATTAACGTCGGTTGCGGAGACTGCAGAGACAACCAAAAGGCCCTGGATGCAGTGGTCAGAGACATAGCAACTATTGCAGGACAGAAGCCGGTAGTAACAAAGGCTAGAAAGTCCGTTGCAAACTTCAAACTCCGTGAAGGAATGCCTGTAGGAGTTAAAGTAACCCTTAGAGCCTCACGTATGTGGGAATTCTTGGATAGACTTCTCAACGTTGCTCTACCCCGCGTCCGTGACTTCCGTGGAATTAACGCAAACTCCTTTGACGGACGTGGAAACTACGCAATGGGTCTCACCGAACAACTGATTTTTCCTGAGATCGATTACGACAAAATTGACAAGATCCGCGGCATGGACATAGTGATATGCACCACCGCCAAAACTGATGAAGAGGCCCGCGAACTGCTCACGCTGATCGGCGCGCCCTTCAAGAATTCATAAGGAGGGTAACATGGCTAAAAAATCAATGATTTTGAAGCAACAGGCTGAACCAAAGTTCTCCACACGCCGCTATAACCGGTGTAAGATTTGCGGAAGGCCCCACGCTTACCTTCGTAACTTTGGCGTGTGCCGCATTTGCTTTAGGGAGCTGGCCTACAAAGGTCAAATTCCGGGCGTAAGAAAAGCCAGTTGGTAAGGAGGCAGAATTATGCATATAACCGATCCAATCGCGGATATGCTCACCCGTATCAGAAATGCCAGCTCGGCTAAGCATGACACGGTTGAAGTTCCCGCATCCAACATGAAGAAAGCTGTTGCGGAGATTCTCCGTGACGAGGGATATATCTCATCTTTTCAGCTTGTTGAAGATGGCGGACAGGGAATAATCCGCATCACATTAAAGTATCACGCAGGCAAGGAGAGGGTCATTAGTGGCCTACGCCGCGTCTCAAGACCTGGTCTCCGCGTCTATGTGGGTACAGAAGATCTACCGAAGGTACTTCGTGGTCTAGGTATTGCAATCATTTCAACTTCAAAGGGAGTCATGACCGACAAAAAGGCGAGAGCCCAACACGTCGGCGGTGAAGTCCTTGCGTTTGTGTGGTAAAGGAGGTACGGCATGTCAAGAATAGGAAAGAAAATCATCGCCGTTCCTGCCGGAGTTAAAGTTTCACTTTCACAGGGCAACCACCTAAGTGTGGAAGGTCCTAAAGGTAAATTGGAAAGTGTACTTCACCCCGCCATGGCAATCAATATTGATGGTGATGTAATAAGAGTAGAACGACCAAACGACAATAAAGAGAACCGCTCACTTCACGGTCTCACCCGTACACTGGTTAACAACATGGTACAAGGCGTGACTGAAGGGTTCAAAAAAGAGCTCCACATTGAGGGTGTAGGATACAGAGCACAGAAGCAGGGAAAACAACTCGTTTTGAACATTGGCTTCTCCCATCAGGTCATTTTCGAAGATAACGACGACATTTCCATCGATGTACCGGCCCCCAACAAAGTGATCGTCAGCGGACCTGACAAGCAAAAAGTTGGTCAGTTTGCCGCCGAGATTCGTATCAAGAGACCCCCAGAACCCTACAAAGGTAAGGGAATCAGATATATCGATGAGGTCGTGCGCCGTAAGGAAGGCAAGACCGGAGCTAAAAAGAAGTAAGGAGAGGTGTGCCTAAATGGTTAAGAGACCTGATTCAAATGCCCAGCGTCTGCGCAGGCACAAGAGACTACGCGGCAAAATTTCGGGAACCGCCGAAGCTCCGCGCCTCTGTGTTTTCCGCAGTACTACAAATATATATGCCCAGGTAATTGACGACGTCAACGGAAAAACCCTGGTTGCCGCATCTTCGCTCGACAAAACAATCGGCAGTGAAGGCACCAAGAAGGAAGTAGCCCGTAAAGTAGGCAAACTTATTGCTGAACGTGCACAGGCTGCTGGAATCGAAATCGTGGTCTTTGACCGCGGCGGCTATGTCTATCACGGCCGTATTCAGGAACTTGCAGACGGAGCCCGCGAGGGCGGTCTGAAGTTTTAACGGGAGGAGGATTTAAATGGCTTATAATAGAGCTCTACAGCTAGATCCGGATACCCTTGAACTCACGGAGAAAGTTGTTTCTCTTAACCGTGTAGCTAAGACGGTTAAGGGTGGACGTATCTTTAAGTTTGCGGCACTAGTTGTTGTTGGAGACGGAAACGGTATAGTTGGATTTGGACTTGGTAAGGCCTCTGAAGTACCTGACGCAATACGAAAAGGTATAGATGACGCCAAGAAAAACCTTGTTCGTGTTAATCTTTATAAAACAACAATTCCCCATGAGGTTATTGGAAAGTTCGGTGCAGGAGAGGTTCTTCTTAAACCCGCTGCAGCAGGTACCGGCGTTATTGCCGGAGGTCCTGTACGTGCAGTCATGGAAGCTGCTGGCATCCGTGACATCAGAACTAAGTGCCTCCGCTCTAACAACCCACAGAACGTTGTAACAGCGGCTATGGAGGGACTTAAATCCCTTAAGAGTGTAGAAGATGTTGCCCGTATACGCGGCAGACATCCATCACAAATTTTAGGTTAGGAGGTCCGTTGGACATGGCAAATCTCAAAATTCAGCTTGTTAAGAGCCTCAACGGACGTCTTGTCAAGCATAAGGCCACTGCCGAATCTTTGGCTCTGCGCCGTATCAATGATGTTACAATTCAACCAGACAATCCCGCGACTCGCGGCAAGATCGCCCTTATAGGCTATCTGCTCAAAGTCGAGGAAGTTAAATAAGGAGGCGCGAGTACTATGAATTTACATGAACTTGCCCCCACCGCCGGCTCCACAAAAGTCGGTAAGCGTAAAGGCCGTGGCCCGGGAACCGGAAACGGCAAGACCGCTGGCCGCGGACATAAGGGCCAGTGGGCCCGCTCCGGTGGCGGAGTGCGCGCCGGGTTTGAGGGTGGCCAGATGCCCCTCGCAAGACGTCTACCAAAAAGAGGATTTGTCAATATATTTGCTAAACCCCTCGAGGCGGTAAATGTCTACGAGCTTGAAGTCTTTGATGATGGCTCAACAATCACAGCAGACGTACTAATTGAGCGTGGTATTCTCTCAAAGTGCGTATATGGCGTTAAAATTCTCGGAACAGGGGAGCTCACTAAGAAGCTAAATGTAGTTGCGGCGGCCTTCTCTGAGTCAGCAAAAGAGAAGATAGATGCGGCCGGAGGAAAGATAGAGGTGGTATAAGAATGATACAGACCTTGCGTAACGCGTGGAAAATTCCCGAATTACGAAAGAAAATATTATTCACGGTTTTCATACTGTTAATATACCGTTTTGGCTCTGCAATACCTGTTCCTTATATTGATCAGGCTGCATTGCAGGCTATGTTCTCATCGGACTTCTCTAACACTATCTTTGGGTTCATGGATGCAATGTCCGGAGGAGCATTCTCGCTTGCAACCGTATTTGCACTTTCTATCCAACCCTATATCAACGCATCAATTATCATTAACCTCCTTACTGTAGCCATTCCAGCTCTGGAACGCATGCAGAAGGAGGAGGGTGAAGACGGACGTAAGAAGATCGCTGCCATTACTCGTTA
>CAZIVK010000086.1:0-6512 GCA_964542515.1 uncultured Oscillospiraceae bacterium
GCAAGTGGGTTCGCACTATTATGGGGACACCCCTTTCACCATAGATATCACTGATTATGTAAACTTTGAGGGAGCTAATACTCTATGTGTTCGCGTGGATAACAGCGCACAACCAAACTCACGTTGGTATTCGGGGTCGGGCATAACACGTGATGTCTGGCTTGAGACTCTACATCCAATACATATAGCAGAGTATGGGATATTTGCAAAAACAATATCCGTTTCGGACGAGGCTGCAGTAGTTGAAGTGTTAACAGACATTGTGGGTCCCGGTGAAACAACAGCCCTAAATGTTAGGGCGGTCATGTACGCTGCTGATGGAAGACAACAGAATGTATATGGACTTGGTAAAGGCATTTTACTAGAGGAGAGCTACCAGGTAAGCCATACAATTGGTCTGTCACTTCCGCGCGTGTGGTCTACAGAGGATCCCTATCTCTATACTATTAAGGTGTCTGTATATAGCGATGGAGCCGTTATAGATAGTAAAGAAATCCACTTTGGAATAAGGAAAATAGAGTGGACGGCGGACAATGGGCTGCTTTTAAACGGTAAAGCTACAAAACTGCTTGGAGGATGCATCCACCATGACGGTGGTGGCGTGGGTGCTGCTGTTCCAATAAAGGTGTGGGAGAGAAGACTCCACAAGCTGAAGGACATGGGGATGAACGCGCTAAGAATGGCACACAACCCTCCCGACCCTGCACTACTTGATCTCTGTGATGAGATGGGATTTTTGGTAATGGATGAGGTGTTCGATGAGTGGGCAGTTGTCAAAGACACAAAAGCATTTATGCATCCGGACAAGATAAGCCGCGGGTACGGTGAGAGGTTCTTTGAACACTACCGCGCAGACACAGAGGTCTTTATCAGGCGTGACCGCAACCACCCCTCAATTGTCATGTGGAGTGTTGGAAACGAGGTCGTTGAACAGATAAAGCTTGATGGACATATAATTGCAGAGGAACTTGTAGAAATCTGCCATGACCTTGACAGTACTCGCCCTGTAACCGTTGGATGTGATTTTATTGCAGCAGAGCCAATTGGTACTTATGATAAATTTATGGATGCACTTGATGTTGTTGGTTATAACTACCCGGACCGTTGGAGAGAGCGCTCTGCAACGTTTTACGACGCAGATAAACTTTCCCACCCCAATAGGATTCTTATAGGGGCTGAAAGCGGTGGTGTACGGGGAGGCGTAAGAGGGGAATATACCTTTGATGTCCCATCCTTGAAAAAGGGAGAGATCCCCATTGCCATGCTTGGCAAGCCCGCTCCATATTGGCTAAATCAGGTCACAGCAGAAAGGCAGATAAAGTACTTCATGACACGTGACTTTGTTGCCGGTGACTTTATGTGGACTGCTATAGATCACCTTGGTGAGTGTTACTGGCCAAAGGTTGTAGCGTCGGTTGGTGTTTTGGACACATGTGGATTTGAAAAAGACAACTACTGGTTCTATAAATCAATCTGGAATGCAGACGAGCCATTTGTCTATGTACTTCCACATTGGACACTGGATATTGAGGAAGGGCGTATAATCCCTGTGTTGGCATACACATCCTGTGAAGAGGCAGAGCTATTCCTCAATGGCAAGTCATACGGTATAAAGTCATACCAGTTCCCTGCATACGGCAAAGAGATCACACAGTTTGGAATGCAAAAAATAAAAAACTACACCACAGACGACCTACATCTCAGCTGGGACGTGCCCTATGAGCCGGGTAT
This sequence comes from uncultured Oscillospiraceae bacterium, assembly GCA_964542515.1. GTDB lineage: Bacteria > Bacillota > Clostridia > Oscillospirales > JAAYOS01 > CAZIVK01. The sequence goes on from CAZIVK010000086.1 coordinate 1,732, forward strand.
TCTAGAGGTTGTAGGCTATAATAATGGTGAAGAGGTATACCGCTGCACAAGAAAAACCGCCGGTGAGGCGGTTAAGCTTGGCACATCAGTTTACAAAGAGCCTGTTATGAAGGCTGATGGATTAGATATAGCACAGATAGAGATATGTGCCCTTGATGGGGATAATGACATAGCCCCATACGCCAACAATGTCATTAATGTCTCTGTAAAAGGTGCAGGTAGAATCCTTGCGCTTGACAATGGTAATCCCAACGACTCTAGCGGCTTCAAAAACAGTGAAAAGTGCCTCTTTAACGGAAGAGCTTTGCTAACTGTTCAGGCTAAGCAGGAGGTTGGAGTGTGCACTGTAAGCATAACAAGCCCCGGTATGGAGGAGCAGTTAATACACATTGGCGTCAGTGAAATTGGTTAATCTTTCCTGGTATAATAGGAATTTTGGTTCCATTTGATACGTAGAATCCTCCGGGTACATCTGTCTCTATTGTTACTTGGTGTTTGCTGGATGATACGGTAACAGAGCCGTTGCCTAACGGAACAGTGCCGCTTATTGACTCAAGTCCGCCGTTGTTGGGGTTCACCTCGAATTCTGAGTAACCGTCCTTAGTGGGATAGACGCCTAGGTAGTAGCGGCCAAAGAGATATATCGGACTGGCGCCCCATGCGTGGCAGAGGCTCTTATCAAAGGGGTCCCCGTACATTGCATAATGTTCTGAACCGCTCATATTGGGGTCATACTCCTCCCAGAAGGATGTGGCGCCCTCGTTTAGCATGCCACCCCAATATGAGCGTATGATATCTGTTACTTTTTCCATCTTACCCGCTATGCATAGCGCCTCAAGTTCATAGAACTTGAAGTATGGCGTTGTGATAGCGGGTACTTCATCGTTCAAAATTACGTTTTTGACGATCTGCTCTGTGGTTTCTTCATCGGCGAATCCAAAGATGATGGCAAAGAGGTTTGCGTGTCTGCGGATCTGGGGTATTTTCTGGCCATCGACGCATGTTGTCACATAGGCGCCTTTGTCTGCAACCCAGTAAGTGTCACGGATCTTTGAGCTGACAGTCTCCGCTTTGGAAATGTACCGGGTTGCATTTTCCTTGTGACCGGCAATTTCAGAGCACTTTGCCATTGCCTGCAGGGCTTTACAGTACAGCATCTGCATGATGCATAGCGCCCCTCTTTTGTCCATATCGGCCCAGTCTATAAAGGTCCAGTCGGACCGTCTGCCCACAAGCAGACCTTGATTGTTTTCAATCTCCGCACAGTAATCCATAAGTTTCACTGCTCTTGGATAGATTTTGTGGATAAAGGCCCTATCTCCTGTGTAGAGCACATATTGGCTTAAGGATATGAGCCAGTAGAGGGTGTAATCTATGATAGTGTTAACATGGGATACAATTGGGTCCCCACCGCGTAGTGCCAGGAGCGTGCGTTTAATGATACCCGTATCAAAGTGGCTGTAGTAGTTGAAGAAGAAACTCTGGTATGCATCTCCACCCCAAACCCAACGGTCGCGCTTTATTCCGTCAAGATAGAAAAGAGTGCTGTTTAGTCTCAGGGTGTAGTCGCTTATTTCATAGATCCTATTTAGTAGCGGGTCGGATGCACTGAAGGAACCCCTGCTCTCAAGAGGGAGCTGGACGTACATTCCGCAGAGGTTAACCGGATTTAGTTTAGAAATAACCCGTACGTATCTGCAGGCAGTAGCCTCCAACAGCACTTCTCCCGAAGAGTGCGGGATGTCAGTGCTGATTACGGCATGGTCGCTGTCCATGGCCTCCTCCATGCTTTCTCCGTACACCACTTTTACTGCACAGCCCGGTTCAGGAATGGTAAAAGCGAGCTTTATGTAGGTTTCTCGGCCAAAGTCGTAAACTTGTCCTTGTTCAGTCTCAATCATTTCTATATAGGCGATTTTAGTAGATGGGAGTTCATATGCCGTGGGCATTATATCCCTAGGAATATCCATACTGCCAACAGGGGATTTTTCCCCCTCAAAGGCATCAGCTATCCAGCTGTCATCTGTAAAGACTGTTTTGCCCTGCACATGAAGGGCTGGAATGCCACTTGGGTTTCCCACTATAAAGGATAAGTTGTGTGTTCCAGCGTCCAGTGAGATTGGACCATTTACGGATTTGCGCCCACGTCCGAGCATCATATATCCGTCACCGTCCATGGTGACAGTTATTGTTTCGGGCTGTTCAAGTGTTACCGTCTTTTCAAAACGGACAAGCCTGTGACAGTCAAAGACCTTCCAAAATGTGGGCACGATACTGCCGCGCTCACGCCGGCTGAGGGATAGCTTCATGTGGTGATAGAGCTCAAAATCACCTAAATACCATATCCATCCAGCTTTTTTGGTCATATCTTAACCTCACAGTTTATTGTAGTCAAAACAGGTGCAAGTCCATCTGCCTTCACTTCTATGCCTATATTACCTGCTGCAGTGCCGGAGCGAACACATATAAGAGCGCGGCCTTCAAAGGTTTTCCGTTTACCAGTGCCGTAGTTCTCTTCAGTACAGGGATTCCCTGACCCAAAACCAGCAAGGGTGCCTGCGCCTTCAACTGTAACTGACAGTTCAATATCAGATGTGATGATCTGGTTTCCATCAGCGTCAACTACGCATGCATTTATGAAGCTTAGGTCCATTCCGTCAGCTGTAATGGTGCTACGGTCCGGGGATAAGACAATTTTTGCAGGTGCCCCAACGGTCACAAGGGAGACCTTATCTTCTGAACTTCCGTTACGGATAGCTAGGGCTTCCAGCACACCGGGTTCATAGTCTATAGTTATTGAGGCAATCAGCTTTTTAGGTACTGCTTTACCAACACTTCTGCCGTTGAGGAGGAACTCCACCTCATCACAGTCACAGTAGGCATCAATTTGGACAGGCTTTCCTATAAACTCTTCACCAAAGGACCAGTCCTTTTTAACATCCGGCCAGTGCCAGCCAGATCCGTAGTAAGGTTTTCCTGTGAATGTAGGATGTGTTGTGAATAGATGGATGCCCCTGTCCATGCCCCACATAATCTTGCGGAAGTAGGACTGCGGACGTCTGTCCCCATCTAAATTAATGTCGCCCTGATAGCAGCTGAGCCATGGGTAGCCACCCATAAATCCGGCTTCCTTGGGATCGCTTCTGTCCCAGATAACACGTCCTGCACCGGCTTCTCCCAGGTTATCGTAAGCTGTCCAGATATAGTCACCTATAACATTGTCGTTTGCCAGTGTTGCCTGCCAGTAGTCGTATGTTGTTAGGGGATGTGTCTCTGTTCCGTGAATTACTAAGTTTGGATCTTTTGCTGCGTCTAAGGCATACCTTGGATGGATGTAGTTGTACCCCACAATATCCAGTGGATCTGTGGAGGGACCGGTCTGTGCTGCCCAATAGTCCACACCATTGAAAACTCCAGGAGCTTCTGTACTCTTGCCCTGTAGCTCAAAAAAGCTTTTGCCCTGGAGGTCTATACCAGCTTTTGCAAAGTTAATTATGCCATGGATGCCAGCAGTTATAGGTCTGGTTGGGTCCAGTGAGCGTACATAATCCGCCTGCAATTTAGACCAGTAGCCACCGCTCTCCACGCCTGTCATTTCAGGGATCTCGTTACCAATGGACCAGCAGTATACAGAGGGGTGGTTACGGTCACGCAACACCATTGCACGTGTGTCACGCTGCCACCAATTCTCAAAATACAGGTGGTAGTCCTGTCCGTTTTTACCCATTGTCCAGCAGTCAAAGGACTCATCTAGGACGTACATACCTAAGCGGTCGCATACGTCAAGCATAGCCGAGGATGGCGGGTTATGTGCGGTACGGATTGCATTATATCCGGCGTCCTTCAAAATTTGGATTTTACGTTCCTCCGCTCTAGGAAAGGCGCATGCACCCAGGAGTGTGTTGTCGTGGTGTATGCAACCACCGCGAAGCTTTACGGGTTTGCCGTTAACACGCATACCATTTTTGGCGTCTATCTCAATTTTTCTTATGCCAAAGTTCTGTGTAAAACTGTCATAAACTTTGTCCCCAACAAGTACGGTATATTCAATACTGTAGAGGTTGGGGTTTTCTGCATCCCATAACTCCGGTGAACTTACACTAAGCACTAGCTCTGTGAAGCTTTTGTCCTTTGCAGGTAGGCGTATAGATGCAGTTTTGCTTGCCACTTCCGCCCCATCAGGAGCAAAAACCTTAGCAAGCAAAGTTACTTTACTTGGCTCGTTGGTTGCATTTGTAACCTCAACCTCCGCCTTTACTGTTGCACTGTCAGATGAGACCTCAGGTGTTGTAATAAAGGTGGACCAGGGGTGGATGTAGTATTGGTCTCCCACCCAGATGTTCACTTCCCTGTACAGTCCGCCTCCGGAATACCAACGGGAGTTGGGCTGTCTGCACTGTGTTATTATTTTAAGTTCATTGCTTCCTGCGGACTTCATATATGCTGTCATGTCAGAAAAGAAGGGGGTGTATCCATATGGGTTGTATCCAATCTTTTCTCCGTTTAGAAGGACTTCTGCATTCATGTATGCGCCATCAACATCCAAAAGAACTGTCTTCCCGGCCCATTCCTGCGGAGAGGTAAAATCCTTTATGTAGGTTGCCTGGCCCCCAGGGAAATAACCACTTGCAGAACCACTGACAACGTCCTCCTTGCGTTCCATATTGATAATAAAGTCGTTGGGTAGATCCACATATTCACCCTTTGCACCGCCAAAATCAAAGAAGCCCATGCCATTTCCAATAACCCTCAACCAATCCAGGTTAAACGAAATTTTCCTC
>CAZIVK010000087.1:0-6490 GCA_964542515.1 uncultured Oscillospiraceae bacterium
CTCGACCTTACGGATGCGAACCGTACGCTCTCCCAGCTGAGCTACGCCCCCAAATTATTAAGTTTTTGCTATGCGAACCGCATGGTTGCTAAGCGAGTCACGCCACTGTAGCTACAACCGTTCCGCTTGCGCTCCCAGCTGAGCTACGCCCCCAAATATTTCAATTGACTTTGACATTATAGCAAATGTGGGGGTTGTTGTAAAGTATTAAAACAGCCCCTTGCACATGACAGGGAGCTGTTTTTCGGATTATTTAGTTTGCTAGGCAAGTTTTTCAAGTTCACGGATTAGATCTTGTAAAGTGTTGATGTTAACGTTCTGGTCCAGGATTGCTCTTTGTAGTTCGGGGGAGAGGGTATCAAACTGTTTTTTTACTTTGGCGTCAATATATGACATGTCTGCTCACCTCAACCATATAATCCCCGATATTGTAGATTTTATTTTGTTTTAGTAAGACATTATTATGCCGCCCGCGCCTGCGTACATGGAGCTGAGGCCGCGTGTTGGGATTATGTGGATGTTTTTAAATTTGTAGCGAGCTCTGGCTAGCTTGCTGAGAATAGTGGCGTTGGGAAGGTTGTTACAGTGAGTGATGACTAAAGTTTCACCTTCAGTGGATTTTCCGCTATCCTCAATGGTGGCGGCAAGCTTTTCTAGGGATTGTTTTGTGCCGCGGGCTTTTGAAAAGAGTGCAATGTTTCCGTCACCGTCTGCGCCTAGAATAGGCTTTATATGCATGATGTTGACTATAGTTCCAACAATTTTATTCATACGTCCATTTTTTATAAGGTTGTCCAGATTGTCTAGGACAAAGTAGGTCTTCATGTTAGCAATAAAGTAGGTGACCGTTTCAATAATTTCCAACTTTTCTTTACCCTTGTCAATGAGCTCCTTTATTTTGAGAGCAATTAGGATTTCGCCGGAAGAAGCGCTTTTTGAGTCAAATACGTGGACATCTGCACCCTTTTCTTCTGCAAGTGCCTTGCCGGACATGGCGCTGTTATAGCTACCTGAGAGGTTGCCTGAGAGTGTAATGGCAAAAGTGCAGTCTGCGCCCATGAAAGCGTCACTGTACTCACCAGGTGAGGGGCAGGCGGACTGGGGTCTACCTTTGAATTCGGTCATCTTTTTAATATATTCCGGGAGATTGAGGGAATCATCATCAATAAAGGTCTCATCACCAAATGTCATTCTTAACGGAACTGATACCAAACCGAGCTTTTTTCTGAGGTCATTAGTCATATCACAACAGCTATCTGCAACTATTTTAAAATTCATTTCATCACACCCACTTATTATTAACTTGGTTATAGTATTATAACATATGCATCTGGTTATGTAAACTAGATATTCTTTTGTCGAAATAAATAAAAAAAAGGCTGCACTAAAGGTTTTGTCCTTTGGTGCAGTCATTCTTAGTTCCCTTTGCTTGATGGCTTATTTAAAGAATTTAGGGCTGTATTTTGCTATTTCATCCGAGATTATTTCGTAGACACCGGGATGTATGCTTTCCGGGAGACCGTAGGTTATACATGGTATGAAACTACCACCAGGTACATATTCATCACATGCTCTGCGGACCTCAGCTCTCACAATGTCCTCGTTCCAGTTTTTGAAGTCAATTACTCCGGCGTCTATTCCGCCCATAAGGAGCATCCTGCCGCCCAGTTTTTTTTGAATGGCGGGGATATTATTTTGTGGAAGAACACCTTGCCAAACAGATATGTAGACGTCCGCCATGTCCTCAACAATGGATTCGCAGTGGCTGTCTGCGTGGTGTACAACCATAACGCCCTGATCCTTAATGTAACGGTGGAGCTTTTCAAACCTTGGTTTAAAGAATTCACGCCAAGTGTCTGCGCTCATAAAGAGTTTGGTCTTTTCACCCCAGTCGTCATGAAGGAACATAACGTCAGGGTTGAGATTTTCTATCAGCATTTTGGCGTACTGTAGCTTGTATTCAAGAATGTAGTCAAGGAGTTCGTGCATTGATTCGGGTTCCAGGAGAAAGTTGCAAAGTGTGTCCTCAAAGCCCATGAGGTAGTGAAGTTGCTCAAAAAGGCCGGTTGCCATAAAGGTGGTTACAAATTTTTCTTTGCGGTTAATTTTTGAGGCTATGCCCTTTGCCATGTCCCAGTCAGTGACTTTGGATAATTCAGGGGCTTTAACTGTTTTGCGCCACTCTGTTATATCCGGGCAAACTTTGTTGTCATCCGTGATGTAGGGCATTCCGGCGTGCTCTCCCGCTTTCCAGCGGATTATTGTACCCCATGCATCCGCGACATCAGCGCCGGGACGGCGTCCGCCAAGCACCATCATGATTGGGTCTGGGAGCACAAATTCAAATGCTTCGTACTGGTTTACCAGTCTTTCGGGTGTTCCTCCGTTGAGGAGTTCCATGAAGTTTTCTCTTGCAGTTAACATCTCCATCCTCCTTATTAGCATTATATGGTCATTTTAACACTTGTGAATTAGGGTGTCAATTGCCACATCGCCTACAACGGCAATATCCTCGGCAGAAAATGCGAAGGGGAAGTTATTCTCAAAGAGTATTTGCGATGATGGGGGGAATTCGTCATCTCCGGACCAGAGTATGAAGTACATAAAAATGTTGCTTATAAATTCAAAACGGTATGCTGTGTCACCCATGTCTACCTTTTCTGCTCCTAGACCCTCCATAGTCTTTTCAAATTCTGAAATGCGGTTGCCAAACTTAAAGGCAAGTCTCCTAAGACAACGGCCCTGGAAGTTGGGGTAGTAGAGGTTTCCGTTGGGAATGTCCCTGTAGGTTAGGAGTGGGCCCGTTGAATCAAAATATTTGCCCTCGACAAGGAAGCGGATGACAAGGATTTTGATTGAGGAGGTGGTGACCTCATCTCCTGATTTGGTCAGGATAGAAAACTGGGGATATGTAACCTTGTAGTCCTGTCCCATGAGGCGCACTGTGAAGGTGCAGTTTGACTGATCATAGGGGATGTTGCAGCGTGCAGAGGCTTCGGCGGGTGAGGTCTCTTGGTAAAGTTTTTGGTAATACTCCAGCGGTACCCGGGACTGATTATTCTTCATATGCTGAAACTTTGAATTGTTTGGCATGTGAACCTCTCCTGTTTATTATTACCGGTGTATGTTATAATAGAGCGATGTTACATATAAGAAAACGGGGGATTAGAATGAAGCGTATACTTAAGAGAAGCTCCATCTTTAGGCAGATTAGGGAACAAAAGGGTCTTTTTGTAGTGTATTTGGTGCTAAGGATTTTTGTTGTGGGGATGATGGTAGCTCAGATTTTAAACCAAAACTGGGACGCTGTATTCATGTGTGTGCTCACTCTTGTGTTATTCTTGATTCCGTCTTTCATAGAAAAAAGGATTAAGATTGATGTGCCGAATACCCTGGAAATAATCATATTGTTGTTTATTTTTGCAGCGGAAATACTAGGGGAAATCCAGGAGTACTACATAACTTATCCGTACTGGGACTTAATCCTACATACCATCAATGGGTTTGTGTGTGGTGCCATTGGTTTTTCAATGATTGACATACTAAACAAGAGTGAGAAGTTTGCTATATCCCTATCCCCGCTGTTTACCGTTATGGTGGCTATCTGCTTTTCTATGACAATTGGTGTACTTTGGGAGTTTGCTGAATTTGGTGCGGATCAATTCCTCAAGACAGATATGCAGAAGGATACAATAATCACATCCATAACCTCCATACAGTTTAATCCGGATGGAAAGAATAAGGCATTGACTATACCTATTGAGGATATTGTAGTTAACGGTGTGCAGTGGGACTACGGGGGATATATAGATATTGGGCTGATTGATACAATGGAGGACCTGTTCGTAAACTTTGTTGGTGCACTGATCTTTTCCGTTATAGGCATGTTAAATGTCAAGCATGGAAAGGGGGGCAAGTTCATGGACCGGTTCATTTTGACGCGTAAACTCCCCCACGATGGTGAGGGCTCTACTTAATAGAGCGGAGTGCTGCGTTATATACTTCCGTGAAGGAGACATCAAACTTCTTGGCGGCATCCGCTACATCGTCGTATTCGGGTTTTGCTCTTATAGAGCCATAGCCCTCGGACATTTTCAGTCCTATTTTACCATATTTGGTTTCTACCTGTTTAACGTTGCGCCCAAGTGCGTAGCGTATGCAATTAATTCTTCTTACACCAATAGTTGTTGTGTGCTTAAGGATAAGGGCGGCAAGTCTGTCAGCATTTGAAGGCATACATATGCATACTATAACAAATCCTGGCCGGTTCTTTTTCATAAGGACTGGCTCAACATATACATCCAGTGCGCCGTTAGCTAGAAGGGTTTCTGTAGCGTACCCCACAGCTTCGGGAGTCATGTCATCAACGTTGCAGCGCAGTTCCTCGAGGGTTTCATTAGTTCCGTATTTGGACTGGTCCTCCCCCAAAAAGGCGCGGACACAGTTGGCTGAATCAAAGTCCTTCTTACCCATGCCGTATCCAATTTTTTCTGTAACCATAGAGGGCATACCGGTAAAGTTTTTGACAAAGTATTTCAGTATGGCTGCACCTGTGGGTGTACAGAGCTCTCCACGAGTTCCGTCTGAATATGTGGGTACGCCCAACAGGATTTCTGCTGTGGCGGGAGCCGGAACGGGAAGGATTCCATGGGAAGTTTTAACTTTGCCGGACCCCACGTGAACAGGTGAGGCAACAATGTTATCCGGAGCCAGCATATTAATAAGGAGACAAAATCCTACTATATCTACTATGGCGTCATATGAGCCTACCTCATGGAAGTGGACCTCTGTTACGGGCTTTCCGTGCGCCTTTGACTCAGCCTCAGCTAGGTAGGCGTATACACCTAGCGCATTTTGTTTGACTGCGCAGGGTATGTCTAGGGTGTTGATTGTATCAGTTACACTTTCCAGAGTGGTTAGGTTGTGGACGCGGTTGTGGTCATGGCGATGACTGCTCTGGTTGTGCTGATGGCCGTGGAAATCTATGCTCTCCTCTTCTATTCCACCTACATTTACGGTGAAGTGTGTTCCAATGATACCACATTTTTCAGAAGGTTCCGCACTAACGGTGACACCGGGAAGTCCCAGGGAGTTCATCTTGTCTAGAAATGGCTTGCTGTCCGGGAGTAGTTCCAGAAGTGATGCTACAAGCATATCTCCGGCGGCACCCATATTACATTCAAAGTAAATTGTCCTCATTTATAATCTCCTCGTTTTTGCTTTTTTATATTAGGTACGTATGCGTGGTCTACGGTAATAACACAGCGATACGTGGGGTCTAGTTCTTGGACCTTTTCTGAAATTAGTTCAGCCAGATGTTCATCTGGGGTGGGGTTTTCAAAGGAGGTCACAATATCAAATATTAGGTTGGAGTGGCTGACGCCCCAGACTACCCTGAAGTCATGCATGGTCATTTTTGGTTCAAATGTGGATATGATCTCCTCAACTTGAGCTTTCAAAGAATTTGTGCGCTCATCATTAGTAACGACGGGATCCAGATGTATTACAAGGTGGATGCCCATGTCTTTTGTGAAGTCGCGCTCAATGTTATCAATTATGTCATGGCTTAACATTATATCATTTTCTGCAGGAACCTCGCAGTGTACAGATGCGTAGATGATTGATTCACCGTAACTGTGAATTGCAAGGTCATGGAGACCGATTATCCCGTCATAGCTGAGAATCTTTTCATAGATTTTCTCAATGAGTTCCCTGGAGGGTGCTGTGCCAAGGAGTGGGCTTACGGTGTCCCTTATCAGTCCTATTCCACTAATTAAAATGAAGATAGCCACAATTAAGCCCATGTAGCCGTCCAGGTCATACCCTGTAAGCTTGGAGATGAGGTAGGCGGCAAGAACGACGGAGGTGGATATGATGTCGTTGCGGCTGTCAATTGATGTTGCAACAAGGGCTGCTGAAGATATGCGACGTGCAATATTGCGGTAAAAAAGAAACTGCCAGAGTTTGATTAGTATTGAAATGATAAGGGCTACTATGGTAATATAACTGAAGGTTAGTAAGCTTCCAAAGCGTATTTTTTCAATGGATGACCCCACCATCTGCAGGCCTAGGAACAAAACTATAAAAGACACCACAAGGCCGGAGATGTACTCCATCCTAGCATGCCCATATGGGTGCTGGGAGTCTGCAGGTTTGCCTGACATTTTGAAGCCAAATAGAGACACAAGTGATGCCCCTGAATCCGAAAGATTGTTGATGGCGTCCGCTGTGACGGCTACGCTTCCAAAGGCTATACCAACAATAACTTTGATAGTGAAGAGTAAAAAGTTCGAGACTATTCCTACTGCGCCTGCAAACTTACCAAAGCTCTCACGCACTTTTATTTCCTTTATGTTACCATGATTTTTCACAAAAAGCCTAATAAGTAACTCTGTCAAATTGATCCCTCTTTTCAGGTATATGTGTAAAATTATACCTTGATAATCCAGTTTTTGCAAATTAAATTCAGGAATGGAGACAATTATGGAAA
>CAZIVK010000088.1:0-6484 GCA_964542515.1 uncultured Oscillospiraceae bacterium
ACTTATCTTACTACAGCCTTACTTATCCACCCTTGACATCAATACTACCGTCTCAACGTGGCTCGTTCTCGAAAACATATCAACAGGTTGAACGTGCTGTATGTTGTAGTGTTGCTTGAATGTGTGGAGGTCGCGGGAAAGGGTTGCGGGGTCGCAGGAGATGTAGATGATGCGATTGGGATTGATTTGGAGGATGGCATCAATGGCTTGGCTTGTTAGTCCTTTTCTGGGGGGATCTACGGTTAGTAAATCTATGGTGATTTTGGAGGAGAGGATTTCTTTTGCTGCGTCGGCGGCGTCGGCGCATATGAAGTCCACGTTTGTAATGTTGTTTAGCTGGGCATTCATTTTAGCGTCCTCTATGGCTTCCGGGATTATTTCAGCGGCGTATACGTGTTTAGCTTTTTGTGCAAGATTGAGTGAAATAGTTCCTATGCCGCAGTATAGGTCCAGTACAGTTTCGGTTCCGGTGAGGTCGGCAAGCTCTAGAGCCAGGTTGTATAGATCCTCTGTTTGGGCGTGATTTATTTGATAGAACGAGAAGGGAGATATACGGAATTTGAGGCCACAGAGGGTGTCTGTGAGGTATTTGTCCCCATAGAGAGTTATGATATTGCCGGTCATGGCAACGTTTCCCACATCCTTGTTGTGAATGAGCATTATGCCTGAGATCGAAGGGAACCCCTCCACAAGACGGGTGGTGAGCTTGTCCAGGTTGTCTATGTGTTTCTTGGTTGATACCAGACAAAGCTGGATTTGTCCTTTGGAGGAGGAACGTGCAAAGATATGGCGCAGGGTGCCGGTGTTGTTTGTTTCGTTGTACATAGTTATGTTGTTTTCTATGCAGAACTCTAAAATAGCGGATACAATGTTGTTGGCCAGTTGTGTTTGAAGGGCGCAAAATTGTATTGGGATCACGTCATGTGTCCCGCGGCGATAGAAACCTATTGCAGGTCCACCGGGTGTGTTGTCTGTCTGATATATTGCCTTATTGCGGTAACCGTCTGTGGTAGGCGAAGGCAGTACAGGCTCAACAGTGGTTTCTATTCCACCAATCCGTGTGAGGGCATCAATAATACGGTCCCGCTTCAGTGCGAGTTCCTCCTCGTATGATATGTGACGGAATGAACAACCACCACATCTGTCAAAGTAAGGGCAGTCATTTTGAATGCGATGAGGTGATGGCTCTACCATTGTTTCTATACGGGCAAAGGCATATTTTTTCAGGACTTTAAGTATGCGGATGTCACATATATCATCCTTAGCAGCACCACGCACAAAGACGGCCATACCGTCAATTCTGCATATGCCCTCCCCGTCCGAGCCCCATCTATCTATTTTTACGCGGTAAATTTCATTTTTCTTCATATTCATAATCTTTCAGTGTATTTGTAATGATCATTATACCATTTTAATGCCGGTGCATACAAGAGGTTAAAGACATATACAAGATGTCATGGGTGACGTCTCGTATATGTCTGTCTTCATTATTGTTCGGGGGTGCAGGGTGGCACAACTTGAATTGGACGCATCATATCGTTGTCCTCATGCTCCAGGATGTGGCAGTGGTATATATATCTGCCGGTATAGGGTCCAAAACGCATGATAAGTTTTGTGATATACCCCGGTGGCGCCTGGACAACGTCCTTCCAGCCCCGCTCATTTGCTTCAGGTGGTTCTGCTGTAGAGGTGTATCTAATTTGACCTGTCAGGTTGTAGGCGTCAACATCTATCTTGATTTTATCCAATATTTGAAACTGGATCTGATGGATGTGAATTGGATGGACTCCCAGGCCAGCGTTGATTATTCTCCATATCTCAACATCGCCTACAATTGGATCCTCCGTGATCGCCTCCATATAGCCATGTCCTCCGAGGGTGAACAACAGCCTTCCGTAGTGGTCATTTCCTACATCTATAGTTATATCTCTTATCCTGCATGCGTCACAGCCGCTAAACCTTTTTATCTGACTCAGTGTATCGGGAACAGAACTTGTATCCTCTGATGTGCTCTCTTTGATTCGGAATTGCATAACCAGGCCTGTTGTAAGGGGATCGGGTGGTGCACCAAAATCAAATGGTACCCTTGCTGTGTTGAGCATTAAAACTGAATCCCCCGGTGTGTATCCCGAGAAGTCTATGACAAGATCCATGCGTTCGGCCGGAGCCACTACCAGCTCATTGAGAGTTACCGGTTTCTGCAACAGACCACCATCAGACCCAATCTGTATAAATTCTAGACCTGAATCCAACTCAAGTCTGTAGAATCTCTCATTTGAAGCATTTAGGACGCGGAAGCGGTACTTTCTAGGTTCAACTTCCATGTATGGCCACGCCTTGCCGTTAACAATTATGGTGTCTCCGGCAAATCCGGGTGTTATTGACACCTCCGGAAACTCAGGTGGCGGGTTTGGTACATTGGTGGGATAGAATAGTGAGCCGTCAGGATTAAAAGACTTATCCTGTATGACGAGTGGCACCTCATATATACCTGATGGAAGGTTTAGTGCCCTCTCCTCGTTACTGCGGATTATATAGACCCCTGCTAAACCTGCATAAACGTTTAGTCTGGTAATACCAACTGAATGATCGTGGTACCAGAGGGCGGCCGCTCTTTGGTTATTTGGGTATTCATAGACTTTACGCTCAAAGCGTGGACCCCATATACCATAGTCTGCGGTGTACCAGGCTTCAGGGTGACCATCGCTGTCCGGTGGCACTTCTGCTCCGTGCAGGTGCACAACAGTACGGACATCAGGCATGTGTTCTGAACAGCTGTGAAGTGTCCTATCAATTGGCAGGAAGTGCTCTTGTGGAAGCTCATTTTTCCACTCTATGTGGGTTGTCTCCCCCTGCACAACTTCAAAGGTGGGGCCGGGCAGCTGTCCCTCATAGCCCCAAACTTTAGTTGGTGGAAGATCACTGTGAAACTGGTGGAAAAACTCCATCATACGCACTTCGTAGTCCGTGCTAACACAGTTTCTGTCTTTTGGCTTAATAACTCGCGGAACGGGTAGTGCATCTTTAAAAGGCTGCAAGGCCATATTGTCTCCTCCTCATCTGCTTTATTACATGGTATGCAGGAAATAATTACTATGTACCCCAAAATTTGCACACACTATATCGAAACATCTAATAGACACCTAAATACATGAATGGAGGAATCAATAATGTACAAGAGAACACTTTCATGGATACTTGTCACGGTGATGACACTCTCTTCCATGTTTGTCTATCCGGCTTTGGCAAGTGACACCCCAGTTCTTGCTGAAGGGCTAACCCCTGTTAGTTTTGACAAACCAGCCACTTACCACTTAACTGGAACGCCTACAAACTTGATTACAGGTAAGTTTGACTCAAACGCCACTCCCGATTTAGTGGCGCTACCCACCTCATCAACCGGGTTAACACTACTTCTCGGAAACACTAATGGCACCCTATCATCCCCAGTTTATGTCACAACTTCAAAAAATCCCGTAATGGCATCTTCGGGAAACTTTAACAGTGACACAGTGGCAGACCTTGCTGTTGCAACTGACAATGGTGTGGAAATATTCCTCGGAACCGGCGCAGGCACTTTTGTCAAACACGCAGAATACACCGAACCCCTAGAACCCAGCGCAGTGCTTGTTGATGATTTTAACAGAGACGGCCGCGCAGACTTTGTTGTTACAACAGCTACTTCTGACAAAGTTACAATGTTCCTCGGAAAAGGCGATGGTACCTTTAGCTCCGCCGGAGAGTCACTCATTGGGCAAGTGCCCGGTAAAATTCTTGCCGCCGACTTCAATAGTGACGGAAAGCTCGATTTAGCTACTGTTGTTGTAATGTCAGCAGGTAGCAACTCTATTACAATCCTTTGGGGCGATGGAAACGGACTATTCAGTAGCAGAACAAACATAGATAGCACAGGCGACACAGCCTCGTCATATATTAGCGACATTGCAATATCCGATATAAACGGTGACGGAAACCCCGACATCTTACTAGCTCATTCAAATCTCTCAAACACCTCTATTGCTGATGGCACTGGACTTGTAACCGTTCTGTATGGAAACGGATTTGGCGGTTTCAAGGCACCTCTTAACGTCTTCTCAGGCGGTGATCCCTCAGCTATTCTAGTGGCTGACTTTAACGGAGACAAAAAACCAGATATCGCCATCTCAAACTTCTACAAAAAGAATGTAACAATTATCACCTCCGACGGCAATGGAAAGTTTGCACAAACACAGACCTTTGATGTAGGAGCAGGACCTATCGAGCTAATAGCCGTTGATTTCGATGGAGACGGAGACACCGATCTAGCTACCCTAAACTCAAGCGGAATCAGCGTACTTCTAAACTCTTATGTTAACAACTACGGAAATATAAAATTTGAGCTGCCCGAGCTCGCTATTACAGAGGGCACATCAAATTATATCAAAGTAATACGGACTGGAGACCTTGTCGGACCCATCTCTGTAAGTTATAGCACCAAGAGTTCAACAGCAGTGTCCGGAACTAACTTTGTACCGTACAGCGGAACACTTTCTTGGGCTGATGGAGACTCCTCTGCTAAGACCATAGCATACGCAACTGTAGACGACGATGTATACAGCGGATATCTAACTTACAGCTACGTACTTTCAAACGGTATAGAACTTCCGGTAAAAATAACTGATAACGACGCACCTCCAACGCCTCAGAGTCTCCGTGCCACTGCCGGTGATGGAAGGGTTACACTTGTATGGAACAACGTCAAAGATGCAGCATATAAGGTATACTACTCCACAACGCCCACCGGTTTCAGTGAAACATCGAGCATGATCATAGAGGACTCAAACCAAGTTACAGTCACAGGCCTGACCAATGGAACAATGTACTATTTTGCAGTCAAGGCGGCACACGGAACCCAGTCCAGCGCTGTTTCTGCAGCAGTGTCCTCAAGGCCAACCGGTAAAGGTAGTGTTTACACAGGTGACGTTATCATTGAGAAAAACGAAGGTGGAAACACATATATCCTCCAGATCGACGGCTCAACTGTTGGAGGAACCTCATCCGCCACAATAACCAAGTCCATGGTTGAAAAGCTCCTGGATGCGCAGTACAAAAACAGGAAGAATAGAAAGAACCAAAAGGACTCCCTTGAAATTGTTATTGATACTTCAAAAACAGCTACAAGGCTAATCGTTACAATGCCCCACGAGATACTAACACTCATATCTGACAAGACTAACGCTAGCTTTGGCATATCGTCCTCTCTCTACAGCATTACATTTGACCACAGAGCTATAGATTCCATTCTCATGAGACGGTCAGGTGGAGATGTTGTGATCGATACAGATACCGCTGCAGGCAATGGCAAATTGTACGACATTAATATCAATGTAAACGGCAAGAGCATAGAGAACCTTGGAAAGGGCAAAGCTAAAATTGAATTCCCTTACACTCTTGGTGCCAGGGAAAAGAAGAACTCTATAGTGCTCTACTATGTCAAGGACAACGGAAAACTCAAATCCTTCAGAGGCGGATACAACAAGAAAACCGGAATGGTGGAGTTCAAAACATCCACTATCCGCGATTATCTCATCAGCTCAAACTATGTCACTTTCAAAGATGTAAAGCATGACAAGTGGTACAAAGACGCTATCGACTTTATATCTGCCCGCGGCATAGCCAGTGGGTTTGGAGACAACAACTTCGGCCCGGAGAGACTATTGACACGTGGACAGTTCATCGTAATGCTCATGAATGCTTACAACATTGAGCCGGAAAATGCAAATAATTACCGAGGAAAATCTCATTTTAAGGATATTGGCAACACTTTCTACACAGACTATTTAATAGTTGCCAAAGGTATGGGTCTTGTTAACGGTGTTGGAGACAATAAATTTGCACCGGAAAGAACAATAACCCGCCAAGAGATGATCGTTATGCTCTACAACACCCTAGCGCTCTTGGAAGAGCTTCCCGAAACCACAGTCTCCCAGTCGGGAAATTACCTTGACGCAAACATGATTGCACCTTGGGCACAGGAATCCATGGCAACCTTTCTTGCTTTGGGTATCATCTCCGGAAACAACAACCGGATTAACCCCAGAGCGGTCACAACCCGTGCAGAAATGGCGCAAATTCTGTACAACCTATTATCTTACTAATCCTCTCATACCAAGTGATTTTTTTGCCCCCACTCTTTTTTGGAGTGGGGGACCTTTTTTGACTTGACATATCCGGCTAATGGATATACTTTATAATTAGTAGACTCAAATGAATTTGAAATATCCTTATGGAGGTTTATGAAATGAAAGATATACTATTTTTTAGACTAGCAAGATGTCCACACTGCATTAATGAAAAAAGGTGGATGGATGAACTTATAGAGGAAAACCCTGAATACCTCAAAATAAACATTACCAACGTTGATGAGCGGGAGGAGTCTGATCTTGCGGACTCATATGACTACTACCTAGTCCCCACCTATTTTTCAGGTGACTTAAAACTGCAC
>CAZIVK010000089.1:0-6346 GCA_964542515.1 uncultured Oscillospiraceae bacterium
TTCAGGGTTTATGTTTTGATCTTTTCGGGACATTTTCAAAAACGCTTGACAGACTTTAATCATTTACTTCTATTGTTAAATGGTTTATAATATAGATGTATATACAAAACGAAAGGGGAATAAATAATGGCGAGGAAATTTTATTGCGGTCCTATAGTTGAGACAAAAGCAGGAAAAATCAGAGGTTTTGAACTTGATGGCGTATCCCATTTCTACGGAATCCAGTACGCCAATGCTAAGCGTTGGCAGCAACCCACTCCGGTCGTGCCATGGGAGGGTATTAAAGACGCAACTGATTACGGGTATGTAAGCCCTCTGCTAACCCCCAATTCTCCCAGAATGGATCTCTTTATTCCGCACCGCTTCTGGCCTGAAAGTGAGGACTGTCTGAACCTTAACGTCTGGACAAAAACTACAGACAAGCAAGCAAAAAAACCTGTTATGGTATGGTTCCACGGCGGTGGATACGCAGCTGGATCAAGCATAGAGATGGTTGCTTATGACGGAGTCAATCTTGCTGACCATGGGGATGTTGTAGTTGTAACGGTAAACCACCGCTTGAACATCTTTGGCTACTTTGATCTGTCCGAGTTCGGTGAAAAGTACTGGAACTCCGGTAACGCAGGTAATGCGGACCTTGTTGCATCTCTACAGTGGGTGCATGACAATATTGAAGCCTTTGGTGGAGACCCTGAAAATGTTACAATCTTTGGACAGTCCGGCGGTGGCGGAAAAGTAATAAATATGTACATGACCCCTGCTGCTGACAAGCTATTTGCTCGGGGTATAATGATGTCCGGCGGTGCCGGCGCTCCACGCAATACTCAAAGACATGACAAAGAACTGGCAGAACTACTCATGAAACAGCTAAACGTCGGCAGTGTTGAAGAGTTAGAAGCTTGTTCCACGGTTGACCTTATTTATGCATTTGGAAAGATTCAGCCCATTATAGATGAAAAGGGATGGGGCGGAATAGGCCTGTGGAGCCCTGTTGCCAATGATTGGTATCTGGGACATCCCTATGCAGCCGGATACAGTGAGTCTGCCTCCAAGAAACCACTAATGGTAGGGTCTGTGATAGCTGAAATGGGTGCCTTCATGGGGAATGTCCACAATAAGGATGACATACCAGTAGAAAAACGCAGAGAGCACCTTCAAAAGCAGTTCGGAGATGATAAGGCTGATGAACTCATCAAACTCTTCAAGGAAGTCTATCCCGAGAAGAATGAGCTAGTTCTAGCATGCATGTCAAACCGCTCCGCTCTTATGGATTTTGTGGACTTCCGTAGTAAAAATGCTGAAGCACCAGTCTACGCATATCTATTTACATATGACTTCCCAATTAACGGTGGTACGCCTGCATGGCACTGTTCTGATATCCCATTTGCTTTCCGTAATGCGGATAAAGTTGCCATCTGTAACCGTGATGATGGATCCACCGAAAGCCTGGAAAACGCCTATTATGGCGCATATGTAGCATTTGCTAAGACCGGAAATCCAAACGGAGAGGGGCTTGCAGAGTGGCCCGCATATACTGAGGACTGTAAAGCTACCATGAAGTTTGACGGAGAATCCAGAGCCTTGATAGATGAGGACACAGAACTACAGAAGGCTCATCTACCTGTGGCACTCTCAGGTATGCCCAGAAGACTCAATGTGACTATGTAGTTTAGCGTTATCCGGCAGGGGAAGGTAAAACTTCCCCTGCTAAACTTAAGGAGGTAGGTTAAATATTGACTAACATTGAACGCACCCAGAGGAGGCACTTGCGCTCATTTAGTATTTTAAAAAGGTTGGTTTTACCATATTTTAAATGGCTTTTTAAGATTGATGCTGAACCTGCTCCTGACATCAAGGGACCCTTCCTTCTACTTGCTAATCACAACGCGGACCTTGATCCTGTAATTATCAATTTGAGTTTTAGAGAGCTTATCTACTTTGTGGCAAGTGAGCATATTTTCCGAGTGGGATTTGTATCATACCTTTTGAAGAGGTATTTGGATCCCATCTCCCGGCTAAAAGGTGGAAATGACCTGAAAACAGTTAAGGACATCCTTACACGTATCAAGCGTGGCAGAAGCGTTTGCATTTTTGCCGAGGGAAATACGTCATTTAACGGGGAGACCTGTCCAATTCCTAAATCAACAGGCAAGCTTGCTAAAATATGCGGAGTGCCCCTTGTTACGTACCGGTTTGAAGGTGGGTACCTAACTACTCCCCGCTGGGCACATACCATGAGGCGTGGGCGTATGAGAGGTTATGTTGTTAATGTCTATCCTCCTGAGCAGCTTAAACTTATGACTACAGCTGAAGTAAATGCCGCTATTGCAAAAGACCTACATGAGGATGCGTATGCCCGCCAGGAAATAAAAAAAGTACGTTTCAAAGGGAGGCGCCTCGCGGAGGGTCTTGAGGCCGCTCTTTTTATATGCCCACAGTGTGAAAGTATAGGAACACTGCATAGCCATGATAATGAGTTTTCCTGCAACTGCGGATTCAAAGCAATATACGATGAATACGGATACCTCAATAACTCACAATATACTACAGTGCTTGATTGGGACAGATGGCAGGACTCAAAATTAACCCAGATAGCAGCTAATCTGGGTTCTAAAGAAGCTTTTGCAGACAAAGCAGTCACGCTACTGCGTATACATCCGGACCACAGGAGTGAGGTTATCAAGCCCGGTTCCGGAGCTATAACAATGTTCCGTGATAGGATAAAGTGTGGAGATCTGGAGTTTCCAATTAGTAGCATTACAGACATGGCACTATACGGGCGTGCAAACATTACCTTCTCTAGTAGTGGCGGACACTATGAAATTATCTCAACTCCACCATTTTGTGGGCGCAAATATCTGGAACTTTTTAAAAAATTAAAGGCTATGAGGTGAACTATGGACTTTACATCTGCCAACACGGGTCTGTGGACTGCAATAATTCAAATGGGAATAATTGCTGCTGTTATAATGGGATCCAATTTATTGAGGCGTAAGGTGCCATTTATACGGAAGACTTTGATGCCAACTGCGGTGCTCGGTGGGTTTATTTTGCTTGCTATACGGAACACAGGATTATTTGATATAAATGTACAATTCTTAGAAATGATAGCCTACCACGGTATTGCAATTGGATTTATAGCACTATCACTGCGTATACCGAGCCGGGACACTAACGGGCATACAGATGCACTGACAGCCCCCAAAAGTGGGGCTCTTATTGTTTCCACATACCTCATGCAAGGCATAGTTGGACTTGTTATTGCCCTTGTTCTGGCATATACCGTGATGCCTGAATTTTTTGTAGCCTCCGGTATTCTTCTCCCAATGGGCTTCGGCCAAGGCCCCGGACAGGCCAACAATGTGGGTGGTATGTATGAGGCTCTAGGATTTGCTGGCGGGAGATCTTTTGGGGTATCTATAGCGGCAACAGGGTATCTCTGCGCATGTGTAGTTGGAGTTATCTACTTAAATGTCCTTGTTCGTAAAGGAAAAATAAAGACTAAGCAGTACGATGAAGTTTCAGGTTCTATATCTGTAGACTCCTTTGAGGACAAAGGTGAAATACCTATAGCAGAGTCTGTAGATAGATTTTCTGTACAGTTTGCGTTGGTTTTGATTGTATATCTGATCACATACCTTGTAGCTTTAGGGCTATCAACTATTATAGATAATTACGCCCCCGGAATGTCCGGAACGTTGAAGCCGTTGATTTGGGGCTTTAACTTTATCATAGGATCTATGGTAGCAATGCTTGTAAGATCATCCTTTACTAAACTCAGAAAACTGAATTGGATGACACGTCAATACCAAAACAACTATCTCCTAAGCCGTATATCAGGAATGGCATTTGATTTTATGATTGTTGCAGGTGTAGCATCTATAAACATTAGTGATCTATATAGTCTTTGGGTTCCGTTCATTATTATGGTCGTGTCCGGCGGTTTTTTCACACTTATATACCTGCAGTGGATCTGCAAGAAGTTATACCCCGCCTATTACTACGAGGCACTGCTAGCCATGTATGGAATGTTAACAGGAACTATAAGTTCAGGTGTACTGCTTCTCCGAGAAATAGATCCGGAATTTGACACACCTGCTGCCAACAACCTCATTACCGGCAGTAGTTTTGCAATACTATTTGGTATTCCAATGTTACTACTAATTGGATTAGCCCCCGTATCCAGAACGTTGACCTTTATCACTCTTGGGCTACTTGTTGCATACCTCATTCCGTTGCTTCTATTTATTTTCAAAGCAAAGGCTAGGAAAAAGTAGCTTAGTTTATGTAGTAGCCTGAAAGGTAAACCAGCCATCCTTGACCCCAAACTCAAATACACCGCCATGCTTTTCCACGACATGAGCCATACTTTTTGTTCCGAAACCGTGCCCCGGTTCATTTGATATAGGAAGTCCTTGATCAAAGATCGGTTCTGCCTGATAACGGTTGCGGATGTCAATGCATAGCTTGTTGTTCTTGGAGTATATGCGTAGTTTAATGCAGCGCTTGCTGCTATTAGTGATATTTTCACAGGCATGTATGGCGTTTTCTAAGGCGTTTGATAGGAGAGAACAGAGCTCAGTCTCGCTGAAGGGGAGCAAGTCAGGCAGTTTTGCGTCCATTGTAAGCTCAATTCCCGCTTTTTTTGCTTTGGTGTGGAAAGCGGACAAAATTAGATTAACAGTTTCGTTTTCACAAAAGTGCATGGGTGTGATAGCATCCATGTCTGATTGGGCTGTCATCAGATATTCTTTGATTTCCTCCATGTTTTCCTTACAGGCCAAGCCCTGTAAATGGGTGAAATGGAAGCGCATATCATGTCTGTACGAAGCCGCATTCTGCTGTATTTGCCGTAGGGTAGCAAACTCTGTCTGCGCCAGCCGGAACTGTGCATCCAGCATATCCCGCTCTCTTTGGAGACGTGCCTGTTTTTGAGTCTCGGTGTAGTAAAGAATAACAAACACAAAATAAAAGACGGATATTGTTGAGGGCATGAACTGCACCGCCCATTCAACACCTTTGTAAAGTATATCGGTGTAGATGGCGGTAATGTAGTCAAACAGATAGTAGAAAAGTGGTACTGCGCCTAAGAATAAACAGGACTTATATGACTTTTCCATAAGCAGTCTGACAGACCCTGCTACATATTTTTTTAAAAAATAATAAGCCAGAAGTACGAATGCTATATAAAAAAGGTGGTCTGCAAGCCTGCTGTCCAAAGCTGCTCCCGCAAGGAAGCCAAACCAACGCGGTGCTTGACAGCAGAGATATCCGGAAAGCACGCTGACAGCAGATATAATCCACGGACGCTTGTAGTATAAGGAGAATATCACGATCATCGGAACATGGATAATCAGCGGATACAGCTTTGACGTGAGGTCCAAGCCAAGAAGCCAATAGCTGGCGGTCTGGACAAAAAGAAAAACTACAGAGAGTAACACAAAGGAAAGCCTGTTTTTTCGTGTAAATGCAATGCCCGCAAAGAGAACGGAAACCATGATACCAAATACCAGAGAAAATCCAAATCTTAAGAGTCCTATCACTGTTTCTGCCATTATAAAGCCCCTCTCTTCATCCGCCTATTCCTCATCCATTTGATACATCAGGTACTGCTGCCTAATCTCCCGTGCCTTTCCTTGGGCAATCGGAACAGTTGAGAGGGTTTGCAAGGTAATCTGATTTTTTTCAATTGTGTCCACATACTGCATATTAATAAGATAAGAGCGATGGGGCTTGATAAAACAACTATATTTCAGAAGGGTATTGCTGACAGAGAAAAAAGGCTCCACACATTCAACGACCTTGCCGGAGCGCAGGTGGTACAGCACATTTCTGCCTATGACCTCGGCAAAAACCAGGTTGGATATCACTATTTTTTGAATTCCCTCGTTGCTCTTTACGACTATAGCATCCTCATCTTCTTCCGATTTAATCTGCTCCAGAAGCTCATCAAAAGTGAAGAACAAATTTTCTTTTGTGATTGGCTTTAGTATGTAGTTAATAGCTCTTACTGAATAGCTCTCCAGGGCATACTCAGGCGATGAGGTAAAGAAGATAATTGGCGCAGCTTTATCATAGCTGCGGATCTCCTTGGCCACCTCAATGCCCGTGAATCCAGGCATAATAATATCTAGACAGTATATATCAAACCGCTTTCCTTTTTCCAAGGCAGAAATCAGCTCAAAACCATTTGGAAAGGCGGCATATCCACAGCTCAAGTGTTTTGATGCTCGGTATAGATCTATAAGCTGCGCCATATTGGACAGTTCATCAATATTGTCATCACATACTGCAATTTGCATCATAAGCGCTCCTCCATGTCTTTGTTATCTGATTTTCAATTGTC
>CAZIVK010000090.1:0-6266 GCA_964542515.1 uncultured Oscillospiraceae bacterium
CTCATTCTCCATTACAACCAAAAAGTCAAAGTGAACATCCATAACAACAAAATGGGGTTTCTTTCCATAATAGGGACTGTGTACACCTCAACTAGAGAGAGCGTAAAACTCATTGAGCTGGATGAACTCTCCCACTTTGAAAAAAGAGACTATTTCCGTGTCAAGGTCTCCCTAGACGGCCTTGTTTCCAAACCCTCAAAATCTGATTCTGAAGAGGTCCGCATTGAAAACATAAGCCTCAACGGTGTGCTCTTTTCCGGACATATAAATCATAACATTGGTGATATCTTAAACGTTCAACTTTACTCCTCTCAAGGACTACTTAAGTTCACCTGTACTGTACGTAGAATTATTGCTAGTGAGACTTCCCCCCTGAGAAAATATGGATGTGAATTTGACAAATACTCAGATAAAATTGGTGACGCACTCTGGAGGTACATACTTCAAGTTGAGCGGGAAGAAATCCGGAAGCTGAGAGGAATGTAATTTATGAAATCTGTAAATGAGCTCATAGTTGCAATGGACATAGGAACACGCAGTGTAATTGGAGTTGTGGGCGTTTTAGACGGCCCACAACTCCGTGTCATTGACATAGAGAGAGCCGAGCACACCGGGCGCTCCGTCATAGACGGCCAAATTGAAGACATACCCAAGGTCTCCAAAGTTATTAGAACCGTTGCTGACCGCCTCGAGGAGAGGCTTGGACATAAAATAACTAATGTCTGTGTTGCTGCTGCGGGGCGTTCACTAATAACTGAGACCTCTACTTTTGAGCTCTCCATCGACAGCAAGACCCCAATTGACCGCCAGATGGTCATCTCAATGGAGATGGGTGCCATAACGGACGCCAAAAGCCGCCTTGAGAGCTCCGTTGAAAACGCTTCATCAGCCAACTATCAATGTGTGGGCTACTCCGTTGTACGCTACTATCTGGACGGTTATCCACTCAACACCCTCATAGATCACCGGGGAAAAATAGCTAAAGTTGAAGTTATTGCAACATTTCTCCCGGACGAGGTTGTTGTCAGTCTCTATGAAACCATAAAGAGAGCGGGTCTCAGGGTGGCAAGCCTCACACTGGAACCTATTGCAGCTATGAACTTAGTTATTCCACAGGAACTCCGTATGCTAAATCTTGCACTTGTGGACATAGGAGCGGGAACCTCGGACATTGCAGTTTCTAATGAGGGCACCACCTCCGCTTACGCCATGGTCACCATGGCAGGTGATGAAATAACAGAGGCCATTGCCAAAGCCTTCCTCACAGACTTTCCCACCTCAGAGCTAATAAAGTTTGCCATATCGGAGAGCAACAACCCCATCGACTATGAAAACATTCTTGGCCTAAATTATACCGTCACCCCTGACGAGGTCAGGCGCGCCATTGTCCCCGCAGCAGCAGCTCTGGGTGATGAAATATGTAGCAAGATCCTCGAAATAAATGGTACCCCACCCTCAGCCATCTTCCTAGTAGGCGGAGGCAGCCACACCCCCGGTCTTGGGGACTATATTGCAGAAATCCTTGGAATTGACCGCAAGAATGTGGCCGTTGGTGGTGGAAACTACATAAAGCGCAACATCCAAAGTGATCTGCCCACCTCCAGTCCGGACCTTGCAACCCCTCTTGGAATAGCAGTGACCGCTGCGCTCGGCATAGGGAATGAAGGCTTCTATGTGTTTGTAAATGACCTAAAGACCATGCTCTTTAGCCGCGAGCTCTCCACCGTCATGGACGCCCTGCTTATGAGTGGATTTAAACATGACCATGTTATCGGCAGGAGCGGTAAGAGCCTCACATTTACTCTCGACGGCAGGAAAACCACAATACGTGGTGGACTACCGTCTCTAGCTGAGGTATACTTAAATGATGTATCCACTTCCGTCACCTCTCTCATCAATATAGGTGACAGGATTCTATTTGTTCCGGCAGAAAATGGTGCTGACGCCCAAGTCACCGTGCGTCAGATAATTAATAATGCTGGGCCGGCTTATATAATTCATGGTAGGGAAAAAACCCCCTTAAAGCAGTCTGTAAAAATAAACGGTAAATTTGCACCGCTAAAAACCAACGTCTCTGAGGGAGACGAGCTCACCCTATGCTCCAAAATGACCCTTAAAAAGCTATGCATTTCCTTAGGGCTTGATCCGGAAGCACACCGCTTTTACCTTAACGGCGGTGAGCGTCAAGCTAACACCCCTCTGAAGCATGCGGATGAGGTAGACTTTTTGCCTATCCGTTCAGATAACCCCTGAGATACAAATTATTATGGATGGTGGGAATATGATTGGAAAATAACTATATCTTACGCTTGGACCATATAGAAAAGAGCTTCGGAGACAACAAAATACTTAAAGGCATTGACCTGTCCATAGCCCAGGGGGAGTTCATAACTCTACTGGGTTCATCCGGTTGCGGTAAAACAACAACTCTCCGCATTATTGCAGGTCTTGAGACCCCGGACAGTGGCCGGGTGCTGCTAGAGGGTAAGGATGTCACGTATGATGAACCAAACACACGCAACGTAAACACAGTTTTCCAGAATTACGCACTATTTCCTCATATGTCTGTTGAGAACAACATAGGCTATAGTCTGCGCATTAAGCGGATGGATAAGTCCACTATAAAAACAAAGGTGGATGAAGCCCTTGAGCTTGTACGTCTCACCGGCTACGGCAAACGCATGCCAAATGAGCTCTCCGGTGGGCAGAGGCAGCGCGTGGCCATTGCCCGCTCAGTAATAAGCCAACCTAAGGTGCTTTTGTTGGATGAGCCACTGGGTGCTCTGGACCTCCAACTCCGCCGGGAAATGCAGACAGAGCTAAAACGCCTCCAGACACACTTGGGTATAACCTTTATATACATAACCCATGACCAGGAGGAGGCCCTCAACATGTCTGACCGGATTGCTATTATGCGTGAAGGCATTTTTGAACAGATTGGCACCCCTTCAGATGTGTATGACCGTCCGTTGACCTCGTACACTGCAACATTCGTCGGCTCCTCCAATATTTTCAAAGGAGACGTCATCAGCTCAACCTCAGGCAATGTCACTTTCACTTGTGGTACTGGACACGGTTTGGCCAAATATAATGGATCCCCCCTCGCCCCCAATCAGCCGCTAGTAGTTGCCATACGCCGTGAGCACCTGGAACTTTCAAGGAAGGCCCCTGAAGGCTCCCACGGGTTTGAGGCCGTCATAAAGGAAAAGAGTTTTTCAGGCGGTGTCCTTCAAATTTTGCTCTCATATGGTGACGGTCTTGAAATTGTATCGAGCAGGCAGGGTTTTGACTCAAGTCTCACACCGGGTGAAACAGTATTTGTCACCTGGGCACCGGAGAACGCCATCCCTGTGGATTTGGGCGGTGCAAAATGAAGAAGAAAAAAGCCGGAGCATCCCTTCTAAGTATAATGCCCCTGTATCTTTTCACCATCATATTCATTGCAATTCCTCTAATCTACCTCTTTATTCTAAGTTTCCTTACCCGGGCTGAGGTGTGGGGAGTTGTCAATAAGTTTACTTTTAAAAACTACTTAGATATACTGGACCCTATTTACATAAAAACATTTACCGAGTCCTTCAAACTTGCCATCATAACCACGTCAATTGTAATCCTCATAGGTTACCCCTTTGGCTACTTCATGGCAAAGCTTAGCGCAGCATGGAGAAAGCGCATGATGATGCTCCTCATGATCCCCTTCTGGGTCAGCTCCCTTATCCGCCTCTACGGATGGATCATCATGTTCCGAGCCAATGGAACACTAGATAGCTTGCTTATGGGCCTGGGTATAACGGACTCCCCTCTCAAACTGCTTTACACCTACCCCGCAGTTGTTGTTGGAATGGTCTATGCCCTTGTCCCCTTCATGATATTTTCAGTCTACTCCAGTGCAGAGAAGCTCGATTGGAGCATGGTAGAAGCCGCAAGAGACCTGGGTGCCACCCGTTGGCACGCATTTACCACTGTCACACTTAAACTTACGCTGCCCGGTCTCCTTTCAGGGGTTGTACTAACCTTTATCCCCTCCATGGGGCTGTTCTTCATAGCAGACATCCTAGGTGGCAACAAAGTAGTACTGGTGGGTAACCTCATCCAGGAGCAGCTCAT
Source organism: uncultured Oscillospiraceae bacterium (assembly GCA_964542515.1). GTDB lineage: Bacteria > Bacillota > Clostridia > Oscillospirales > JAAYOS01 > CAZIVK01. The sequence continues at coordinate 4,108 of CAZIVK010000090.1, forward strand.
GAAAGCACATAATTGGCCGTTTGCAGCAGCCCTCTCTGTAGTCCTTATGATCCTCACCAGCCTCATGATCTACCTATACCGCCGGATCACAAACGTCAAGGATTTGGAGGGACTGGTATGAAGAACCGCACTAAACTTCCAAATGTTTACCTGGGCGTCATTATGTGTATAATGTACCTCCCTATACTTATCGTAATAATCTACTCCTTCAATGAAAGCAAAATTAGCTCGGTTTGGGAGGGGTTTTCACTAAAGTGGTACGGCGAGCTTTTTCGGGACAAATCTCTATTAGAATCCCTCGTCAACAGCATTGTTCTTGCCTCCCTCAGCAGTTTGTCCGCAGCCGTTATCGGTACATTAGGCGCAGTCGGAATGACCCGTGTCAAGCTCCGCAGTAACGGTCTTGTAGAGTACCTCTCAACCCTACCCATTATGATCCCCGAAATCATCCTGGGAATAGTTTTTTTGATATACTTCTCCCTGCTGGGTCTCCCCTTTGGCATGACAACCCTCATCATCGCCCACACGGCTTTTTGCGTGCCATACGTCTTTATGTTGGTAAAAGCTCGCCTCGCAGGTATGGATAAGAGCTTGGCGGAAGCCGCCAGGGACCTCGGAGCCTCAGGTCCCCGTGCATTTCTGGACATCACACTACCCCTCATTCTCCCGGCCATTGCCTCAGGAATGCTTCTCGCCTTTGCTATGAGTCTGGATGATGTAGTTATAAGTATCTTTGTAACTGGTGTCAACACCAACACCCTGCCCATCAAGATATACACACAGCTAAAAACAGGCGTCACCCCTAAGATCAACGCTCTCTGCACCCTTATGTTCTTAGTAACCCTTGTGCTTGGACTTCTATCGGCATTTCTTAGCACTTATAACAATAAAAAAACAATCAACGAGGAGGAACACGATTAATGAAGAAGACAATAACCCTTTTACTAGTTCTGGCACTTTCCATCGGGCTCTTTGCCGGATGTGCAAATGACACCAAACCCGCAGGCGGTACCCTCAACCTATTTACCTGGGAGGGCATGTTCCCGCAGGAGGTACTAACCGGCTTCACAGATGAGACCGGCATCGAAATCAACTACAACAACTTTGACTACGATGAGACCATGCTCGCAAAACTCCAGGCCGCCAAAGGTGGAGACTACGACCTGGTCATAGCAGACGACTACATTATTGAAACCGTCATCTCCGAAGGACTCGCACAAAAGCTCAACACCTCCAAGATCTCAAACCACAAAAACATCAACACAGCCTTCCAAGGCCAGTTCTATGACCCCTCAGATGAATACACCGTTCCATACGGCGCAGGCGTCCAGACAATAGTATACGACCCCACTACAGTGGAAAAAGACATAGTTGGCTACGCAGACCTCCTAGACCCGCTGCTCCAAGACAACATCGGTATAATTTCAAACTACCGCGTTATAAACGGCCTAGCCCTGAAAATACTTGGCCAAAGCTACAACACAGAAGACATTGAATCCATAGAATCCGCCGGTGAAATACTCCTTGAGCTCGCCCCTAACATCCGTCTCATCAAGGACGACAACCTCCAAGACGACCTAATCTCAGGCGAGATTGGCGTTGCTGTAATGTACACCTCACAGGTCACAACCGCTAAGCTCGCTAAACCTGAGTTGAAAGTAGTATATCCCTCAGAGGGCATAGGTTTTGGCATCATGGCCGGTTTTATACCCTCCAAAGCCCCCAACGCAGACGCCGCCCACGCCTTCCTAAACTACATCCTACGTCCGGAGATATCCGCACAGTGCTTTGAGTGGCTCGGATACTACAGCACCACAGCCGCCGCAGACGATCTAATAAGCGATGAATACAAAGACTTTCTCACCCTCCCCTCCGACCTAGAAGGTGAAGCCGAAATGATCCAACTGGTTAGCGCTGAAGCCGAAGAAGCACACTCCAAAGTATGGACCGCTTTCAAAGCCGCATCCGGTAAATAGAAACACAAAGCTTAGGCGGCCCACCACAGCCGCCTAAGCACCACAAATAAGAAAAAAACAAAAACTAACTATTGACTTTTACACCATTTTCTAATATCATATACAAGTCACGGACACGCGTGGAGAAGTACTCAAGTGGCCGAAGAGGCGCCCCTGCTAAGGGTGTAGGTCGGGAAACCGGCG
>CAZIVK010000091.1:0-6260 GCA_964542515.1 uncultured Oscillospiraceae bacterium
GGCTCGGACGGTATTGAAGGCTGCCAACACGCAGTCTTTGAAATTCTCTCAAACGCTATAGATGAAGCCAGAAGTGGCTACGGAGACCTAATAATTGTCACCCAATTTCAGGACAACTCCATTGAGGTGGAGGACTTTGGAAGAGGGTGCCCTGTGGACTGGAACCCCATTGAAAAACGATACAACTGGGAGCTCGTATTCTGTGAACTCTACGCCGGAGGCAAATACAGCCAGGATGACAGCTATGAGTTCTCACTTGGCCTCAATGGACTTGGCACCTGTGCCACTCAGTACGCTTCAGAGTACATGGACGCCACCATTTGGCGTGATGGAAAGAAGTATAAGCTCCGCTTTGAAAAGGGCTCCATTGTAGGTGAACTTGAATCGGATGCTTTTGCGGGCAGGCGCACAGGTTCATTAATTAAGTGGCGCCCTGACCTGGAGGTCTTTACTGACATTGCTCTTCCCACAGAGTTTTTCACGGACACTCTAAAAAGGCAAGCTGTCGTCAATCCCCGTGTAAGGTTCCGCTACCGCAAGCAGGTGGACGGAATATTTGAGGAGACTGAATTCTATTATGAACACGGCCTTTCAGACTATATAGTTGAACTAGCCGGCACTGACACATTGACAGAGCCCCGCTTTATACAAACTGAGCGGAGTGGGCGTGATCGTGCGGACAAGCCTGACTATAAGGTACGTCTCTCCTGTGCATTCCTTTTCTCAAACCGCGTCAGCCTTATAGAGCACTACCACAACTCATCCTTCTTGGAATACGGCGGTTCCCCTGAAAAGGCCCTTAAGAGTGCCCTTGTATCGGCCACAGACCAGTTTTTACGCCAGAACAACAAGTACCAAAAGGGTGAATCCAAAGTGACCTTTGGTGACATCCAGGATAGCCTTGTGTTTATTTCCAACAACTTTTCGTCCGTCACATCGTATGAAAACCAAACTAAGAAGGCTATTAATAATAAGTTTATTCAGACCGCAATGACAGACTTTCTCAAAGAGCAGATGCAGATCTACTTCATAGAAAATCCCACTGAAGCCGACAAAGTATGTGAGCAGATACTCATAAACAAGCGCAGCCGTGAGACAGCTGAAAAGACAAGGCTCAACATTAAGAAGAAACTCTCCGGCGGTATTGATATAGCTAACCGCGTGCAAAAGTTTGTTGACTGTAGGACCCGTGACGTTCTGCGCCGCGAGCTCTACATTGTTGAGGGTGACTCCGCTCTTGGATCAGTTAAAATGGGCCGTGACGCAGAATTCCAGGCCATCATGCCCGTGCGTGGCAAAATACTAAACTGCCTCAATGCAGACCTTCCCAGGATATTTAAAAACGACCTCATAACAGACCTCCTGAAGGTTCTTGGATGTGGTGTGGAGATAAAGCATAAGCAGGCAAAGGAACTTGCTGCTTTTGACATAGACGCGCTGCGCTGGTCTAAAATCATTATCTGTACTGACGCGGACGTTGACGGATTCCATATACGCACACTTATCCTCGCCATGCTCTACAAGCTGACTCCAACACTTATCCGTGAGGGGTACGTATACATTGCGGAAAGCCCCCTCTATGAAATCATCTCCAAAGGGAAATCCTATTTTGCCTACAACGAGACTGAAAAGGCGGAGGTACTCACAAAAATTGGTACCGCAAAGTACACAATCAGCCGCTCTAAAGGTCTAGGTGAAAATGAGGCGGATATGATGTGGTTGACAACCATGAGTCCGGAGACCCGGCGCCTTATCAGGGTTATGCCTGAGGAGGCTGAGCGCACCGCCGAGTATTTCGACCTACTTCTAGGTAATAATCTCGCCGGCAGAAAAGAATTTATTGCTGACAACGGCCACAAGTACCTCGATTTGGCCGATGTAAGTTAGGCGGGAATAATGGCTAAAAAGAGTAAAAAAGACAAAAAAGCGGTCTACAAACATGCTGAACCAGTAAACCAGATAATTTCAGAGACCCTGGAACTAAACTTCATGCCCTACGCCATGAGCGTAATTATATCGCGGGCAATCCCTGAAATAGATGGCTTCAAGCCATCGCACCGCAAGCTTCTTTACACAATGTATAAAATGGGCCTGCTCACCGGCAACCGCACCAAGTCAGCCAACGTTGTGGGCCAAACCATGCGCCTCAACCCCCATGGAGACAGTGCAATCTATGAAACACTTGTCCGCATGAGCCGCGGAAACGAGGCCCTTCTTGCTCCTTTTGTTGACTCAAAGGGAAACTTCGGTAAAATCTACTCCCGGGATATGGCCTACGCCGCCTCAAGGTACACGGAGGTAAAGCTCACTACCATTTGCCAAGAGGTCTTCCGCGACATCGACCACGGCTGCATAGACTTCATAGACAACTACGACTCAACCATGAAGGAGCCGTCCCTTTTGCCCACCACATTTCCAAACCTGCTTGTATCCTCTAACCAGGGTATAGCTGTTGGTATGGCATCCATGATATGCGGCTTCAACCTGACAGAGGTATGCAACACCGCCATCGCCTATATAAAAAACCCCAACTGTGACTTATCCAGCACCCTTCTGGCTCCGGACTTCACAACTGGCGGTGAAATAATTTATGACAAGCCCGTAATGGACAGCATCTACCGCACCGGCAGGGGCTCTTTCAAGATACGCGCAAAATGGCGCTTTGACTCTGCAGAAAACCTCATAGAAGTTTATGAAATACCTTACACAACCACTATCGAGGCCATCATGGACAAGGCAGCGGACCTAATTAAGCAAAACTCCCTACGTGAAGTGGTCGATATACGCGATGAAACCGACCTCAACGGTCTTAAAATCACTATAAACCTAAGGCGTGGAGTCGACCCGGACAAGCTTATGCAAAAGCTCTATAGGTTCACCCCACTAATGGATAGCTACGCCTGTAACTTCAATATACTAGTTGCCGGATTTCCAAAAGTTATGGGCATTGGTGAAATTCTTGAGGAATGGAGCGCCTGGCGTTATGAATGTGTCCGTCGCAGGATATACTATGACCTGGAACAGAAAAACAAAAAGCTGCACCTACTCAAGGGACTCAGCAAGATCCTTCTGGACATCGACCGCGCAATCCGCATAATAAGGGAGACCGAGGAGGAGGACGAGGTTGTCCCAAACCTGATGATTGGCTTTATGATAGACAACCTCCAAGCAGAGTATATTGCCGACATAAGGCTCCGCAACATAAACAGACAGTACATCCTCCGCAGAATCTCCGAAACAGAGGACCTAGTGCAGGAAATTGAGAGACTCAAAGGCATACTCAACGACCGCAAAAAGGTAATGGACATCATAGTAGGAGAGCTTAAGGATGTGCTCAAAAAGCACGGCACTCCGCGCCGCACTAGCATTGTTTATGAGAGCGAGGTCGAGGAGTACAGTGAGGAGGAGACTATTGAGGACTACGCCGTCACTCTTTTCCTCTCAAAAGAGGGCTACTTCAAAAAGATCACTCCCCTATCCCTGCGCATGGGAGGGGAACAGCGCTTCAAGGAAAATGACTCACTGTCTCAGACATTTGAATCATCAAATACCGCTGAAGTACTATTTTTTACAAATCAGCAGCAGGTATACAAGTGCTTTATGCATGAGTTTGAAGACTCTAAGGCCTCTGTACTAGGTGATTACCTCCCCGCAAAGCTCGGAATGGATGAGGGTGAACTTGTTGAATTTATGTGTCTTACCGGAGACTACAGCGGCCACATGCTCTTTTTCTTTGAAAATGGAAAAGTTGCTAAGGTGCCTCTCTCCTCGTATGCCACAAAATCAAACAGGAAACGCCTTACCGGCGCGTACTCCGGAGCATCTCCTATAACCTTTATGGACTTCATAACAGATGACATTGAGTACACCCTCCACTCAACCGACACCAGAGTGCTCATGTTTAACTCGGCTGGAATTGCACCAAAAGCTACCCGTACCACCATCGGAGTAAACGTCATGTCCATTAAGAAAAATCAGACTCTGACACGGGTGGAAAGATTTGAGCAGTCGGGCATCTCAAACATCAGCCGTTACCGCTCACGCAGTCTACCGTCCCCCGGTGCGCTATTAAGACCGGAGGACATAGGTGAAAAACAGATTGAAATTGATATATAGCAAAATTCTTTGACACCATGGAGAAGATTTATGAAAAAGATTCTTAAGAACCCCTATATCGATATTTTGGTTATAGCCATCGGCAGTTTTATATATGCCATCAGTGTGGTTGTCTTCCTAGACCCAAACAAAGTAGCACCGGGTGGTGTAACAGGTATAGCTATGGTTCTAAACTACGCCTTTCCCTTTCTTCCCCTTGGTGTGCTCATCATTGTAATTAACATCCCTCTATTCTTTGCAGGCGCTAAAGTTGAAGGCAAACCCTTTCTTATCAAGTCAATTCTCGGCACCGGCTTTGTGTCTGTATTTATTGACTTGTTGGACGGCTTCTACACCTACACAGACGACCAGATCCTCGCAACTCTCTACGGTGGAATCCTTATGGGACTTGGCCTTGGTATAATTTTTACCCGTGGTGCAACCACCGGCGGCAGCGACATAGTAAGCAGACTCCTCAAAAGAAAAGTCCCCCATCTGTCGATGGGGCGGCTCATGTTGCTTCTAGACCTTTTTGTCATTGCCCTTGCGGCTGCAGTTTTTGGGCATATCAGTTACGCCCTCTACGCCATCGTCAGTATCTATATCTCCTCAATTGTCATTGATAAGGTGCTGTACGGATTCGATATGGACAAAGTCGCTTTCATCGTAACCAAGTCTCCCGACAGCGTAATAAAGGATATAGACGAGCAACTAGAACGGGGTGCCACCATTCTTCACGCCGAGGGGGCTTACTCCGGAAACAAAACAAACGTCATCATGTGCGCAATAAAAGTTCGTCAGATAGCCCTTTTCAAACAGATAATCAAAAACGCAGATCCAGAATCCTTTGTTATTATTTCAGATGCCCGTGAGGTTCTGGGCGACGGATTTAGGGACCACAACGCTCAATCTTTTTAGAAGGGGGATCACATGTCAAGAAAGCTCATTGCAGTCACGCTGTCATTTATCATAACTCTGGGTACCTTTGGTGGATGTGCCGCAATCTTATCTCGGGACTACCTTGTAATAACCCCCCACCTTGAACAGCACGTTGACAAGGAGAGCGATGATGAGCTGCGTGTAGAGACCTATCAGGGCCTAAAAAACGCCATCCTCCACCTAATAGAAAACAGTATTGAGGAGGGACTCATACTGTACTACTATTCCGGTGACGCCCAAGAGGATGTGCGGGATGCCTGTATGACCACAACAAACAACGACCCCTTGGGTGTGTACGCAGTAGAATACATGTCATTTGAATGCGTAAGAATTCTAACATATTACGAGGTCACAATCTCCATAACCTACCGCAGAACACCCGAACAGATAAACTCCATAGTACAAATTCAGAACTCTACAGACTTCCGTGATAGGTTCAGATCAGCCTGCTTGGACTATGAAAGCTCATTTACAGCGGACATCCAGTACTACAATGAAAACCAATATAATGTTACAGAAATGTTGGAGGACACCTTTTACGCAAATCCACTGCGCATGCTAGCAGTCCCAACAATGACTGTAAACATATACCCCGACACAGGTTGGAGAAGAATTGTAGAGGTTCTCCTCACTAATAGCACATCACCTGAAGAGCTTGAGGATATGTCCTCAGAACTTATCTCCAAAACCTTTGAGCTCCTTTCCGAGATCTCAACTCAATCGGATATAGATAAGATCCAATCATTAGACAGTATTCTTACAAAAAATGTAGACTTTATATCCTATCAGGAGGTCAACCTAAACGGCACAATTGAGAGGGACTCCACCTTTACAGCATACGGAGCTCTGATAGATGGAAACGCCACCGCCTCCGGTTATGCCCTGGCATTTAAGGCCATGTGCGACCTCTCAGGTATCTCCTGCCATGTTGTCCGCGGAAGGTATGGTAGCCTAAGTCACTGGTGGAACATTGTAGACACCGGAAACGGTTGGTACCACGTAGATACCTCTCTAAATGACTCAGAATCTACCAATCTATTTCTCCTAAAAACAGACACAGAAATGTCTGAAACCCATAAGTGGAATCCCTCCTCCTACCCATTATCCGGAAGCGACCCAATGGTCTTAACCACGGAGGGAACTTCTGAAGTACTTGGACTTGAAGATAATTAAAAACGTTAATTTAGTTCAAGAACAATGTTATACTAGACTGGAAATGTCGCATA